>NZ_JBIWAM010000006.1:65649-327297 GCF_044760065.1 Pseudomonas sp. NPDC098740
CTGCTGTTTCGCAACGACACTTCGGCGTTCGACGGCAAGCGCATCGAGCAGCTCGACCGCAAAGGCATGGTGAACAACAAGTTCAACGCCTTCATCATGCAGAAACTCGAAGCAGCCGGCGTGCCGACCCAATTCGACAAACTGCTGGGCGACAATGAATGCCTGGTGAAGAAGCTCGACATGATCCCGGTCGAGTGCGTCGTGCGTAACTACGCCGCCGGCAGCCTGGTCAAGCGCCTGGGCGTTGAAGAGGGCATGAAGCTCAACCCTTACACCTTCGAACTGTTCCTGAAGGACGACGCCAAGGGTGACCCGTTCATCAACGAATCCCACGTCGTGGCTTTCGGTTGGGGCACCGCCGAGCAACTGGTTCGCATGAAAGAACTGTCGCTCAAGGTCAACGAAGTCCTGAGCAAACTGTTCGACGACGCCGGCCTGCTGCTGGTCGACTTCAAACTGGAGTTCGGCGTGTTCTCCGACGGCTCCATCGTCCTGGGCGACGAATTCAGTCCGGACGGCTGCCGTCTGTGGGACAAGGCCACCGGCAAGAAAATGGACAAAGACCGCTTCCGTCAGGGCCTCGGTGACGTCATCGAAGCCTACGAAGAAGTCGCCAATCGTCTGGGCGTACCGCTTTAATCGACGCAAGCATCTGATAGCACGGAAAAATTTCGCTTAGGGGGTTCGCTTCCGGCAAAAGTGTTGTTATGATGCGCGCCGTTGGAGAGATGCCAGAGTGGCCGAATGGGACGGATTCGAAATCCGTTGTACCTTCACCGGTACCTAGGGTTCGAATCCCTATCTCTCCGCCATTATTGAATAAGACTAAGCCCCTGAAATTGTTAAAGATTTCAGGGGCTTTTTCGTTTCTGGCGTTTCGTTTCAGGGCAAATTGGCCGCCTGTTTTCCCGGCGAACGGTACGACTTTCTCGCGAAACACAGGCGGTAGCGCTCTTTGCTATCGAACCTGAGCTCTCGCCCGGATCACCCGCAATCCCAGCAAAGTCAGAACAGCAAAACCCCCACCCATCAAGAAAGTGCCTTGGAAGCCTACCGTGTCCCACAACGCCCCAGCGATGACGCTGGCCAGCAGCAAGGTCAACCCAGTCAACAGATTGAACATGCCAAATGCCGTCCCGCGCAGTTCAGCCGGCGCGTAATCGGCGATCAGGGCGGCGAATATCCCTTGGGTAAACCCCATGTGCAGCCCCCATAGAACGACGCCGACGACCAGGCCATCGATACCCGGCGCGAACGCCAGAGTCAGGTCGGCAGCAATCAGCAATATCAGACCTGCGCCGAGTACCGCCACGCGGCTGACACGATCAGACAAGGCCCCGGCGGGATAGGCTGACAGTGAGTACGCCACCCCCATCAGGACAAGCACCGCTGGCGCCCACATCGGCGCCAACCCGACGGCCTGACCGCGCAGAATCAGAAAGGCTTCGCTGAAACGCGCCAGGGAGAACACCGCAGCGACACCCACCACCCACCAGTAGCCAGCGCCCAGTCGAGCCAATTCCCGTCGGCTCAAAGGCGCACGCACCCGGCGCGTCCCTTCCACTTGTTTGGGCTCATGAACGAACACCAGCAGCACCGCGACGGCAAGGAAGGCCGGGATGACGGCCACCCAGAACACCGTCTGGAAGTGGTTCGCGGTCAGCCACATCAATCCGATCGCCAGCAACGGTCCCAGGAATGCACCAACGGTATCCAGAGTTTGCCGCAGGCCGAAAGCTGCCCCCCGTATCGCGGGCGGCGTGATGTCGGCCACCAACGCATCGCGCGGGGCGCCGCGAATCCCTTTGCCAATGCGGTCGATAAAGCGAGCCCCGGTCAGCCAGTCCAGCGAGCCCGCCAAAGGAAAGATCGGTTTGGACAGCGCCCCCAGCCCGTAGCCCAGCGCTGCGAGCAGTTTGCGTTTGCCCAATCGATCACTGAGTGCCCCGGAGAATACCTTGGTGATCGAGGCCGTAGCCTCGGCTATGCCTTCGATGAGACCCACGGCCAGAACGGAGGTACCCAGTACGGTGACCATATAGAGCGGCAACAATGCATGGATCATCTCTGAGGAGATGTCCATCAGCATGGAGACGAAGCCCAGCGCCCAGATGCCGCCAGGCATGCTGCGCCAGGCGTTGCCGGTTGACGTCTTCTTGATTGGCGCAGTAATCGAAGTGTCACCTGACTTGTCAGTGGTTTTCATCATGAGCCTCGAAAGCCTGTTTGGCATAGGCAGCTAATAGCGCCTCGCACCCCTGCAGCCGCGTTGCCGCTACCGCCGCCAAGATACGCTGTATCGATGAGTGATTTCGATCAAACAGATTGCGCAATCTGCTGAAAAGAGTCGCCTTCTGCCAGCGATCCCACATCAGCTTTTTCTGGCTTCCGGTGTAACCCTGGTCATTAGCTATCATGCAATACAGAGCAAATCACCGGATGACGGGGGAATGCATGAACAGATGGCGACGAATTTGGGTGTTTGTGAAGCTGATGGCAGCATTTGCGGCATGCCTGACCGTTGCTGTTCAGGCGTTTAGCTACATGTTGGAAAGCCCCGATGCAGTGCAAATTCACCCTTTGAGCATTTTGGTTGCTGGACTGATCTTCGGCTTCATCACCTATGGAATCCTTTCACTGATTGAAAGGGTTGTGCGGGGTTTACTGCCCCATCCTGACCCGGCTCAACCTCAAACAGAACTTGAGGAAGATGCCGTGTTGATGGAAGAACAGCCTTTGGCCCTGTTAGCTGACGATTCAACTCAGCAGAAAAAACAGTGAACAGTCTGTAAGGCGGCTCGAATCAGAGTTTTTGCGTCGGACCAGACAGCATCGCAGCGTAAGAAAAATATGCCTCTTCTAGGGAAAAGTTACTCAGCGCAGTCACCCAATTTACCGCCCCCCGAATCTGTTGGTCGTCCCGCCAATCAAGGCTGTATCTACGAAACATCCCCTGACACTGAAAGACCCTGCTGCAAAAAATCCTCATCTACTCTCGTTTCGCAGGTCACTGATCTGCCGTCATCAGCAATCGCAAGGAGCGAGCAATGTATTTTGAGATTTACAGGCAAACCCGTGGCATCGCACAGACCGGCAAAGGTCAATGGCGGTGGCGTTTGAGGGCGGGTAACCATGAAACGATTGCCAGCGGGGAGGCTTACGTCAACAAGTCTGATTGTGTGCATGCCATCAGTTTGATCAAAGGGACCCACGATCAGACGCCGGTCAAGGAAATCTAGTCTTCAGACGGTGAAGCTGCTCAGTCAGAGCAGCTTCGTTTTAATCGGGTGGCTTTCCTTATGGTTGTGAATGGCCCAGTTTCCGTTTGATCAGGTCGTAGACATCCTTGTGGGTGGAGTTGTGCAGGGATTTATCCTTGCAGGCCGACCTGAGGAACGTTTTAACCTCTTCTTTGGCGTGAGGGTAAAGGCCGGCGACGTAGTCGGCTTCATGGTCCTGGGTGCAGTTGAAGTGTTTGTCGTCTTTCGCTTTATCTCTAGCCATTGGTCGGCTCCTTTGAGTTCAAATGATTTTCGATGGCCAGGGCCGTTTTGCCCCAAACGTTGCTGAGCTTAGAGGCGCAAGCGTGTCCCGCCATACGAGCAACGAAATCAGGAACGGGATGTAGGATTGGTCAGGTGTCTGCATTTGCGTTAAACGTAATGTGCTTGAGTCGCCTAGACGCCGATTGCGACACCTACCTAGACGGTCATCAGTTTTGGGAGCGGGGTCAGTGGATGAATCGTAACGAACTACGCAAGGCCGACATCAACCTGATGGTGGTGTTTGAAACGTTGATGCTCGAACGCAACGTCACCCGGGTGGCGGAGAAATTGTTTCTCGGCCAGCCGACCATCAGTTCGGCGCTCAATCGCTTGCGCACGATGTTCAACGACCCGCTGTTCATACGTGTCGGGCATCGTATGGAGCCAACGGCGCGGGCCGAGGAGATCATTCTGCACCTGTCGCCGGCGCTGGATTCGTTGTCGGTGGCGTTGAGCCTGACCCATGATTTCGACCCCGCCAGCAGCACCATGACCTTTCGTATCGGGCTGTCGGACGATGTCGAGTTTGGCCTGCTGCCGCCGTTGCTGCGAGCCTTGCGCCAGGAAGCCCCGAAGGTGGTGTTCGTGGTGCAGCATGTCGATTACTGGCGGATTCCGGATTTGCTGGCGTCCGGCGATATCACCGTTGGTATCAGCCAGACTCGCGGGCTGCCGGCCAACGCCAAGCGCAAGTTATTGCGACACATCCTGGCCAACATTTTGCGCGCCGACGCATCGGACACACCGCTGACGCTCGATGAGTATTGCGCGCGACCGCACGTGCTGGTTTCCCACACCGCCAACGTCAGCGGTTACGCCGATGAGTGGCTGGCGGAGATTGGTCGTACGCGCCACGTCGTCCTTTCCGTGCCGCAATACAGCTCGTTGCCGGCCTTGCTCGCCGGGACTGATCTGATCGCCAGTCTGCCGGATTACGCCGCCGAAGCGATGGCCGCGTCCGGCCAGCTGTTCAAGGAGCCGTTCCCGTTCAAGACGCCGACCCTGGATCTGTCCATGGTCTGGCTTAGTCATGTCGATACCGACCCCGCCGAGCGCTGGTTGAGGTCAAGGCTGGAGGCGTTCATGAGTGAACGCGCGGAGTTACCGCTGCCCGAGTGAGTAGGGCAGGTGCTGTGTTATATGTACGACCTTTCTGCCCACCTTCAGGAGCTCAGTCATGCCTCACCTGCACATGGAATACACCGCCAACCTGCCCGAGCTCAATGCCGACGTGGCGTTGATCCGGCTCAACAATGCGTTGGTGGCTTCCGGTCAGTTTGCTGCCGAATACGACATCAAGAGCCGAGCGGTGAAGGTTGAGACGTTCAAGGTTGGCACGGCGTTAGGTGAACGGGCCTTCGTGCATGTGAAACTGGCACTGTTGAGCGGTCGCTCACCGCAGATCAAGAAGCAGCTATCCGAAAGTTTGCTGGCCGTGGTGCAGGAGCTTTGTGAATGGCCGACGGACATTGAAGTCCAGCTGGCCGTGGAAATCCTCGACATCGATCGAGAGTCCTACACCAAGGTCGCCATCAGCCACTGAGTTTCAGGCCATTTCCTGCTCGGTGCAGGCCTTGACCACTTGCTCACGCAACCAGGTGTTGGCGCTGTCCTGATCGACATTCTGGCTCCACTGCATGTCGAGGCTGAAACCCGGCAAGCCGTTGGGCGCTTCGCAATGATTGAAGATCGCCTCGTTGGCCAGCAATTGCTGGATACGCCGAGGCAGAGTCAGGATGAAGTCGGTGCCGGTGATCATCTTCAGTGCCGCGCTGTAGCTGTTGGAACGCGCGACGATCTGCCGTTTTTGCGCCTGCTGCGCCAGCCAGCCGTCGACCATGTTGGTGGTGGATGTCCAGGGTGTCGGGAACACGTGCCGGCGTTCAACAAAGGCTTGCAGGCTTAAACGCGGCTCCGGCGGTGTGGCACGTTTATCGAAGACACAGACCAGGTCGTCCTCCAGCAGCATCCGGGATTTGAAATCGACGTGACTGCGATGAAAGTTCGGGCCGAAGCAAATCACCAGGTCGAGGCTGCCGTCGCGCAGTTCTTCGGCCGGAATGTCGGTTTCGAACTTGTGCATGTTGACCATCACCGGCAGGTCAGCGAAATCGAAGCTTTTCAATAGACGTGGCAGGATCAACTGCTCGAAGTATTCCGGTGCACAGATATTGAAGGTGACTGGTTGCAGGGTGGGGTCGAATGCTGGCGCACCGGCGTGACACAGGTTGATGCTTTCCAGGATCTTCAGCACGTGGGCGTACATGGTGCTGGCTTTGTAGGTAGGGCGCATGCCCGCGCGGGTATTGATGAACAGTTCGTCTTCAAAACTGGTGCGCAGCTTTTTCAGGCAGTAACTCACGGTGGACTGGCTGACGCAGAGCGCCTCGGATACACCGCTGACGCTGCTTTGCTCATACACGGCGATAAATACCATGAGGTCCTGCATATCGAGCTTTCTAAGCAAGTTACTGTTCAACATCCGTTTCGTCTCGCTGTGCTCCTTGCGCTGACTGTGCGCAAACTTGTGCGAGCGATCCTAACGGAACGATGGTGCCAGGAGAATGCCTTGTAGGAGTTTTCATGGAAAGTTGTGGGGCAGTTCCAGAGGACTTCAGCCCTGAACGGCTGCAGGTACCCCGCGGCGGCTGGACATCAGCAGTGCCCACATACCGACTCCCACCAGCAGCGCGCCGATGATTTCCAGCGGCAGTGGCGACTGACGTAACCAGAACCAGTGAAACAATGTGAGGAACAGCGTGCTCAGGTAAATGTAGGAAATGACCGAGGAAGGGGCGATAACGCCGATGGCCCGATGCAGCAGCCAGAAGGTCGCCAGCGTGGCGAACACCGCCAGGTAAATCAGCCACCAGAAATCGCTCACGGTCAGCAATGACGCCGATCGCCAGCCGCCGCTGAACCCACAGAATGCCAGCAGAAACAGCGCGCCGAACAGCATGTTCCAGAAAGTCATGCCCACCGGGCCGCGCCCCTTTAGGCTGCTGGCCTTGAGCCGTTGACTCAGGGGCGAGTAGAGCGCCATCGCCAGGCAACCGATGCCATACACCGACACTGCATACAGCGAAGGCAGCTCACCAGGGCCTGCGCCTTTCAAAACCAGCAACACGGCCCCGGCAGCGGCAATCAGCATCGGCAGCACCCGCTGTTTCAGGTTGCTGTCGGGCATCAAAACGGCTTCGAACAGCAATGTCAGCAGTGGCACCAAGGTGAACATAGTTCCGGTATTGACGGCCGAGGTGTAGCGCAGTGCTTCGAACAGCGAGCCGAAATACACCGCCAGCAGCAAGCCGAGCACGGCATGGCCGAACAGTCCGCGGGCGGTCATGGCGGTATCGCCCTTGATCAGCAGCAGCGGCAAAAACACCAGGGCGCAGAACAGCAGGCGCAAACCGGTCAGCAGGATCGGGTCGATGGCCTGGCTGACCTGTGCTGCCGCAGAAAACGATGCAGCGATCAACAGTGCCCAGAGCAGCATGCCGACGTGAGCGGCGGCGAAACCGGTGTGTTTCATGATGTGGGTTCCTGGGTCAGTGAATGTGTTGGGCGTAATGCCGCGGATCGAAGCGCAAGACCATCAGGATCATCAGTGCCATAACGCCGGTCAGTGACCACCAGGCCCATTCGAAGCTGCCGAGCTGATCGCGGATCATCCCGGCAATCAGCGGCGAGAGACCGGCGATCAGGTAGCCGATGCCTTGCACGAACGCGGTCAGGCCGCCGGCACGCTGGGGAGTGTCCAGATGATCCAGGGACACGATGAGACTCATCGGGAACAGTCCGCCGATGCCGAGCCCCAATAGACAGGGCCACAACAGACTCAGGTACTCCGGGCTGAGAATAAGCCCGCAGAAACCGGCCATGGTCAGCGCCAGCAACACCACCAGCACCACGCGCCGGTCACGGCTGCGGTTGGCGATGGCCGGTGTCAGCAGGCCGGACAACACTTCCATGGCGGTCAGGAAACCCAGCAGCAACCCGGCGTTTTGTTCGCTCCAACCCTTTTCCACGTAGTACGGCGCCAGCCAGGCCAGCACACAGGTGTAGGACGCCGTGCCCAGGCCGAAGAAGATTGCGAGCAGCCAGGCGCGGGAATTGCCGAAGAAGGAGCCATTGCGCTGCGCCTGGGTAGGCTGCGCCGAGATCCTTTCACGTTGCACGCACCAAAACAGCAACGCTACCAGCGCCAGCGCCGCCCAGATCGCCAGGCCTACGCGCCAGCTGCCAGTGCGGATCATCACCAGCGGCGCAAACGACGCCGCAATCGCTGCGCCGCCCATGATTGAGGTGACGTAGAGCCCCATGCACACGGAAACGTTATCGCTGAAGCGGGATTTGATCAGCGCCGGCATCAACGCCTGGATCAGCGCGATACCGATACCCGCCAGCACGGCGCTGAGGATCAGTTCGGCCGCCGAATCGAGGAATAACCGCGACACCGTGGCCACGCCGATGATCAGCAGCGAGAGCACCACGGTGCGTTGTTCGCCGATTCGTTGGCTGACGCCCAGTCCAAAGAACATCGCCAGCCCCATTGCCATCACTGGCAGCATGGTCAACAGCGAGGCCAGGCTGAAACTCAGTGCAATGTCGCCGCGAATCGCCGACAGCAAAGGACCAACGGCGGCCATGGAAGGCCGCAGGTTCAGGGCGACAAGAATGATGCTGAACATTAGCCAGAGGGCGGGGCGGGAGGTTGCGCGAACGTTTTCCATCTATCGGACCTTGAATGACAAGGAGCCGATTAGGCGCGTGAGGCCTGCGGGCCGCAAATCAGAAAGTCTGGAGCAGTATTTAGAAATTAAATAGTTCTGCTGCGACGCGAGACCCAATGTGAATGTTTAGCCAACCCGCAACCAAGGTTCTTCAAATCCTGATTTAACGACTTATCTACCCGTGTGACGCTGCGGCTCATCTGTTTCCTGTGGTTTTTTCTATGGACGGTTGTCCCGTCGCACTTCCCTCCGAATTAGCCTTTTGGGCGCTGTGGCACTGCCGTCACGCGCGCCCACCGGATTCCCGCATTTCCCGTTGATTGTTCTTACAGGTCCCGCGCTATGCGTCGGGATCAAAACGGCGGCGCCTGTGCGTTTGCCTGACGCGGAAATAAGAGAATTCCCATGAGTGTTGCCACGACATCTTTCGCCTCCAAGCAAGAAGCCCTGACCTTTCTGGAACAGAACCCGGATATCGAGATGTTCGAGTTGTTCATCCTCGACAACAACGGTGTACCGCGGGGCAAGTTGCTACATCGCGATGAACTGCTGGCGGTGTACGAAAGCGGGCGGCCATTGCCGAGCACCATTCTTGGCCTGACCATCAACGGCGATGACGTGGAAAACTCCGGCCTGGTCTGGGACGTTGGCGATATCGACTGCCGGGCGTACCCGATCAGCGGCAGTTTGACGCGCATGCCATGGCGGCTGATGCCTACGGCGGCGGTGCAGGTCAGCATGCACCCGAAGGAGGGTATGCCCGCGACGATTGCCGATCCACGGCATCTGCTGGCGAAAGTCATCGAAGGCTTGCAGGCCGACGGTTATTACCCGGTGATGGCGGCGGAGCTGGAGTTCTACCTGCTGGATCAGCAGCGCGACAGCAACGGTCGACCGCAACCGGCGCGGGATGTCGATGGCGGGCGGCCGCGGGGCACTCAGGTCTACGGCTTGCGTGAACTGGAACAGATCGAACCGTTTCTGGCCGATCTCTATAGCGCCTGCAAACTCCAGGGCATTCCGGCGCGCACGGCGATTTCCGAATACGCGCCGGGGCAAGTGGAAATCACCCTCGAACACCGCACCGATGCCTTGCAGGCAATGGACGAAGCGGTGCGCTACAAACGACTGGTCAAGGGCGTGGCGCACAAGCACGGGATGACGGCGTGCTTCATGGCCAAACCGTTCGATGACCTGGCGGGCACTGGCATGCACATGCACGTCAGCCTGGCGGACAAGGAGGGCAACAACCTGTTCGCCAGCGAAGCCCCGGAAGGTATGCCGTTGCTCAAACAGGCGGTCGGCGGGATGCTCAGTACGTTGCTCGATTCATTGCTGCTGTTTTGTCCGAACGCCAACTCTTACCGTCGCTTTCAGACCAACAGCTATGCGCCGCTGGCACCCACGTGGGGCGTGGACAATCGCACCGTGAGTTTGCGCGTGCCCGGCGGGCCGGCGTTTTCCCGGCATATCGAACACCGCATCTGTGGTGCCGACGCCAACCCATATCTGGCGGCCGCGGCGATTCTGGCCGGGATCCATCGCGGTATACGTGAACAACTCGATCCTGGCGCGCCGGTGGAGGGCAATGGGTACGCCCAGGCCACGGAACTGTTGCCGACTGACTGGCTGACCACGTTGCGAGCGCTGGAAGGTTCGAGCTGGGCACGGGAAGCGTTCGGCGGTGAGTTCCTCGGCGTGTACCTGGCGGTTAAACGTGCCGAGTATCGACAGTTCATGGGCGAAGTGGGCGAGCAGGACTGGCGTTGGTATTTGAATCAAGCCTGAACAGAACCTGAACCATTCTCAAATAAGTTAAAAGTTTTGGCCTAGTGCCATGAGCCAACTAATCGTTGGCTTCTTTTTCACAAAAAATTGATGGTTGGCTGCCTAAAGTTAGTGCTGTCGCGGTAAATGAAATTTTCACATTTACCGAAGGCACTTCTTTTCAGGAACAGCCGATCATCATGTTGAAGATTAAAGCCGTGCGCCCCGAGTGGGTGACACTGATTGCCAGCGCCTTTCTCTTAACGGGCTTCAATCTTGTTCTCTGGCAACACCTGTTTGAAATCACGGCATCTGACGGTAAGGGCATCGTCATGCGCGTGGCATTCGGGATGATGATCCTGGCCGCCTTCAATATTGTGCTGACCCTGCTGGCGTTCCGGCCTGTGCTCAAACCGGTCTTGACCCTGATCTTCATGGTCAGTGCCGGCGTGGCGTACTTCATGAGTCAATATGGCGTGCTGATTGACACCGGCATGTTGCGTAACTTTGCGCAAACGAATGCGACGGAAGTGCGTGACTTGCTGTCGTTGAAGTTGCTTGTTTATATACTTCTGCTGGGTGTCTTGCCGTCGTTGTTGTTGTGGAGGATTCCGGTTATTTACCGTCGCTGGCACCGTGAGCTATTAAGTAAAGTTCTCGTGAGTGTCGCGTCGGTTGCCGTGATCGGAGGCGTTGCACTGGTTAACTATCAAGGCTTGTCTTCATTGTTTCGCAATCACCATGAATTGCGCCTGATGGTGGTGCCGAGCAACTACATTGGCGCCTCGGCCGGCTATCTGCGTGAGCAGGTCGCGTCTGCGCGGCAACCCTTTGTCACACTCGGTGAAGATGCCCAGCGAAATCCCGCATGGCAAACCCATGGCCGCAAATCCCTGACCGTGCTGGTGGTGGGCGAAAGTGCTCGCGCCGAGAACTTCGGCATCCTGGGGTATAACCGTGACACCACACCCAAACTGGATAAAGAGGCTGGCCTGATCGCGTTCACCGACGTGCATTCCTGCGGGACGGAAACAGCGGTGTCGGTGCCGTGCATGTTCTCCGACATGGGCCGCAAGAACTACAACGCCAGCAAGGCAAAAAACCAGGAAGGCCTGCTGGACGTGCTCAAACGCGCGGGGCTCGACGTGATCTGGCGCGATAACCAATCGGGCTGCAAAGGCACTTGCGATCGGGTCACCCTCGACGACGTCAGTAACCTGAAAGACCCGGTACTGTGCGCCAATAGCGAATGCCGCGATGAAATCCTGCTGCAGGGTTTGCAGCACTTCATCGATACCCTGGATAAAGACACGGTACTGGTGTTGCACCAGATGGGCAGTCACGGTCCGGAATACTTCAAGCGCTACCCGAAAGAATACGAGCGCTTCACCCCGGTTTGTGAAAGTAACGCCCTGAACAATTGCAGTCGCGAAAGTATCGTCAATGGCTACGACAACACCCTGGTGTATACCGACCACGTGCTGTCCACCCTGATTGACCTGCTGCGTAACAATCAGGACAAAGTCGACACCGCGATGCTCTATCTGTCGGACCACGGCGAATCCCTGGGCGAGTACAACTTGTTCCTGCATGGCACGCCTTACATGTTGGCACCGGAACAACAAAAACACGTCGCGATGCTGGCCTGGTTTTCCGACAGCTATCAAAAGTCGTTCTCGGTGGACACCCATTGCCTGCAACTGAGTCGCGAAAAGCCTTTGAGCCAGGACAACCTGTTCCATTCGATGCTCGGTTTGCTGGAGGTCAAGAGCAAGGTCTACAACCAGGACCTGGATATGTTTGCCGGGTGTCGCGCAGCGGTGATCGACGGCGTGTTGGCCAAAGAGTGAGCGCTTCAACCTTTTTTTCACGCACCGGCCGCTAACCTGCGGCCGGTTAGAGTTTCCCCCCGAGAACCATTGCACATGTCCGCTCAACCCCCATCCGCCATCGAGCTTGAGATCGCCCGGCGCTACGATCAGGAGCACGCCCGCGTCTGTCTTCAGCCGCGATCGCGTGGCCTGGCCGGGCGGTTGACGTTCTGGCGTGACGAGCAACTGGTGCGCAACGCGCTCAAGGCCGCTGGCGAGCCGGGCCTGGTTCTCGATTTGGCCTGCGGTGTCGGGCGCTTCTGGCCGGTACTGGCCGAGCATGCAAACCGGGTGATTCTCGCAGCCGACCCGTCGCAGGACATACTCGATCATGCCCGCACCCACCATCCGCAGAACCTGCTGAAACGGGTCAAGACCTTTCAGAGTTCAGCGTTCACCATCGGCTTGTCGGCGAATGCGGTTGACTGCATTTTTTGCATGTGGCTGTTTCAACACATCGCCTGCCCCGAGCATCGTTTGGCCATGCTTAAGGAGTTCCATCGGGTCAGTCGCGATACGGTGATTGTGGCGGTACGGGTCGATGCTCATTTCAAAGGCCGGCGCACGGATGCACAGGGCGCACCGGCCCGACCGTTGGCCAGCAAGGCCGACGTGGAAGCCGAGTTCAAGCGCGCAGGTTTGCGCTTGCTCAGTCATCAGGACTTCCTGCCCGGCTGTGCGCGGATGCGCGTCTACGTACTGCGTAAGGCCGGCTAGTCTCCGCTTGTCAGACATTTCTTGCTGTTTGGCAGGCATTTTCGCTAAAGCTCTTGTTCAGTGGATGCGCGGAAATCGCCGGGGGCGATATATACTGCGCGCCATTCTTCAAGGGAGAGCCGTGTGGCCATCGATATTCACTGGATTCGCGACAACGATAGCCTCGGTCAGTTTTGCGCCGAGTGGCAGCAGCTGCCATTCGTTGCCCTCGACACCGAATTCATGCGGGTCGACACCTTTTATCCGATCGCAGGCCTGCTGCAGATCGGCGATGGCGTACGCGCTTACCTGATTGACCCGCTGAGCATCGACAACTGGCAGCCTCTGGCCGCGTTGCTGGAAAACCCGGCCGTGGTCAAAGTCGTCCATGCGTGCAGCGAAGACCTCGAAGTCCTGCTGCGCCTGACCGGCAGCCTGCCGGCGCCGCTGTTCGACACCCAGTTGGCCGCCGCTTACCTGAACCTCGGTTTTTCTATGGGGTATTCGCGGCTGGTGCAGGAAGTGCTCGGCATTGACCTGCCCAAGGGCGAGACCCGTTCCGACTGGCTGCAACGTCCACTTTCCGACACCCAAATCAGCTACGCCGCCGAAGATGCCTTGCACTTGGCGGAAGTTTTCGTACAGCTTCGTCCGAAGCTTTCTGACGACAAATACGCCTGGGTCCTGGAAGACGGCGCCGAGCTGGTGGCCAACCTGCGCCGCGAAGTTGATCCGTATGAGGTCTATCGCGAAGCCAAGCTGGCCTGGAAGCTCTCCCGTGCCCAACTCGTCGTATTACGTGAACTGTGCGCCTGGCGCGAGCGCGAAGCCCGCGCCCGTGATCTGCCGCGTAACCGCATCGTGCGTGAGCATTCCCTGTGGCCGCTGGCGCGGACTCAGCCGGACAACCTCGGCGCGTTGGCGAAAATCGAAGACATGCACCCGCGTACCGTGCGTCAGGACGGCGAATTTCTGCTTGATCTGATCAAACGCTCTGGCAGTGTGTCGCCTGATCAATGGCCGCCAGCAGTGCCGGAGCCTTTGCCGGTGGACGCCGCCACGCTGGTCAAACAGCTGCGTGCGATCGGCCAGGCCGAAGCCGAGCGCCTGAACATCGCGCCGGAGCTGATGCTGCGCAAGAAAACTCTGGAAGCGCTGCTCAAGAGCGGCTATCCCAATGGTCCTTACCAATTGCCTGATTCGCTGCGTGGCTGGCGCCGCGAATTGATGGGCCAAGCGCTGCTCGACAGCCTGGCCACCGCCGGAGAACAGCCTTGAAACGTATTTGTTCCATCTATCGAAGCTTGAAGAAAAACGAGATGTACCTCTATGTGCTCAAAAGCGATGCACTGGAGCGCGTCCCGGAAAGTCTGATGGCCGCCTTCGGCAAACCGCATCACGCCTTCGACCTGGTGCTGACCCCCGAGCGCAAACTGTCGCGCGAGGACATCACCGTGGTACTGGAAAACCTTGAGAAGCAGGGTTACCACTTGCAAATGCCGCCGGCCGAAGACGAATACATCGAACACTTGCCGGAAGAATTGCTGCGCCGCAACGACCCGATGTGATCGGCAGACAGGCTCTGTTCAGAGCCTTTATGAAACACTGGAATGATTTTGGCGATGGCCGGGGCGATGGAGCGATACTCCGTCGGCGGCCGTCTGCTCTGTTTTTGAAAGGTTTGAACCATGCGCGTTCTGATTGCTGAACACGACCACCCGGTGTACGCCCAGCTGTTGCGTCAAGCAGCGCCCGACCTGGAAGTGCTGACCAGCGGCGACTCTGCCGAACTGGCCAGCCAGGCGGCTGATTGTCCGATCTGGCTCGGTCAGCCGGACTTGCTGGCGACCTTGCTGCGTCAGGGCCACGAGCCACAATGGCTGCAATCGACCTGGGCGGGCATTACGCCGCTGCTGGCCGACGGCTTGCCTCGGCACTATCGCCTGACTCGGGCGGTAGGGATTTTCGGGCAGGTCATGGCCGAATACGTGCTGACCTACATGCTCGGCCACGAGCGCGAAGTGCTGCCGCGGCTGGTCAGCCAGGTCGAGCGTAAATGGGACAGTCGCCAGGGCCAAAGTCTGGCTGGGCGCAAAGTATTGATCGTCGGCACCGGTGACATCGGCCAGACCGTGGCGCAGTTCCTGGTGCCGTTTGGCGTCGAGTTGTACGGCATCGCCAGCGAAGCCCGCGAGCAGGCGCCGTTTGTCGAAGTCGGGGCGCTGGCTGATTTGCCGCGTCTGGTGGGTGAAGTGGATTACGTGATCAATCTGCTGCCCAATACGCCAAACACCCATGACTTGTACGACGCGGCGCTGTTCAAGCAGTTCAAGCCGACCGGGTTGTTCATCAACGTCGGGCGCGGCGTGGCAGTGGTCGATGCGGACCTGGTGGAAGCCTTGAAAGAAGGGCATCTGGCCGGCGCGGTGATCGACGTCTGCCGTCAGGAGCCGCTGCCGCAACGTCATCCGTTCTGGACCGCCTGGGGCTTGCTGTTGACTGGCCACAGCTCGGCACCGACTTCGCCATCGATGATGGTGAATCTGTTTGTCGAGAACCTGCGGGCGTATCAGGCGGGTGAGGCATTGCGCGGGGAAGTGGATTTCAATCGCGGCTACTGAAACCACCGCTTAATTGAAATTTGTGCAAAACCTGTGGGAGCGAGCTTGCTCGCGATGGCGGCGTGACAGTCAACATTGATGTTGAATGTGACAGCCTAATCGCGAGCAAGCTCGCTCCCACGTTGGTATCTGCAGTGTGGCTTACAGGGTGAAATTGCCTTCGGCGGCCAACTCGCTCAGCGGACGACGTGGGCTTGGCTCTTCACGGGCTTGGAGGTATTCCGCCAGCGTCGCTTTATCGCCCAGCTTGCCAACAGCCACCGCCGCGTGGAGGGCGTAGCCTTCAGGAATGTTCAGCTCCTTGCGGGTCAGCTCCTGATCGAAACCGGCCATGCCGTGGGTGTGCCAGCCGCTGATGCTCGCTTGCAGCGCCAGATGACCCCAAGCCGAGCCCGTGTCGAAGGTGTGCCACAACGCCGGGGTTTCTTCGGTGGCGCCAGGCACCGCGAAGGTGGTTTTCGAGATCACGATCACCAATGCCGAGGCGTGTTGCGCCCAGCTGCGGTTGAATTCGTTCAGCAGCCCCAGATAGCGCTCCCAGTTTGGCGTGTCGCGACGCGCATACAGAAACCGCCAAGGCTGCGAGTTGTAGGCCGATGGCGCCCAGCGTGCAGCTTCGAAGAAGCTCAGCAGGGTTTCTTCGGAGATCGCTTCGCCGGTGAAGGCGCGGGGCGACCAGCGGTCGGTGAACTGAGGGTGGATGGCATAGTCGGCAACGCGTGGATTGGCACTCATCAGGAGATTCCTTGCTACGTTTGAAGGTGAGGGGCGACGCAAAACCCTACTGGGCGGCGCAATAACTGACAAGCTCGTTCTTACCGGCAGTCGCCAACGCTTGGCCCACAAGGGCCTTGGCACTAGACTGGCGGCCTTTTCACCACCTGATGTTGATGCTTGAGCCATGGCCGCCAAAGTCGAACCGTTCTGGATACGCAAAACCCTCGATCAACTCGATCAAGAGGAATGGGAATCGCTGTGCGACGGCTGCGGCCTGTGCTGCCTGCAAAAGCTCGAAGATGAAGACGACAACAGCGTCTATTACACGCGCATCGCCTGCAAATTGCTGGACCTGAAAACCTGTCAGTGCACCGATTACCCGAACCGCCGCGATTTCGTCCCCGACTGCATCCAGCTCACACCGGGCAAGGCTGACGAATTCAAATGGTTGCCACCGACCTGCGGCTATCGACTGGTCAGCGAAGGCAAGGACCTGCCGCTCTGGCACCATCTGGTGTGCGGTGATCGCGATGCGGTGCACCACGAGCGAATTTCCCAGTCCGGGCGCATGCTCGCCGAAGGCAGCGTGGCCGAAGACGATTGGGAAGACCATCTGATTTTCCGGGCGGGTTAAACGCCAAGCGTATTAACGTTTCACGAAGGAGTGTGTATGGCTGTGGGATTGCGGCTGGCGTTGACCCTTGGACTATTAGTCCTGGGGTCGCCCGCGTGGGCGGCGAAGAAGGTTGATCTGGATTACCACGTGCGCCTGTTGCCGCAAAGCGATCAGGCCGAAGTGCGGATGACTCTGGCTCAGGGTTCGGCGGTGCGCAGTCTGGATTTCGACCTGGGCGATGGCAGCCACTACAGCGATTTCAACGCCGATGGCCAATGGCAGCTCACGCCGGGCAAGCAGGCCCGTGGTGTCTGGCGTCCGGCCGCCGACAAGGCCAGCCTGACCTACCGCGTACGCATCAGCCACGGGCGCAAGAGCGGCAGCTTCGATACGCGCATGACGCCAACTTGGGCGCTGATGCGCGGCGACGATCTGGTACCGGCGGCCAAACTCGATCAGCAGGACGGCATTGAGCTGGTTTCACGCCTTGAATTCGAATTGCCCACCGGCTGGAAAAGCGTTGAAACCGCCTGGCCGCGAATCGGCAAGAACAAATTCCGGGTCGATAACGTTTCTCGCTTGTTCGACCGGCCCACGGGCTGGATGCTCGCCGGCCACCTCGGTAGCCGTCGCACGCGGCTTGGGGAAACCGAGGTCACCGTCGCCTCACCGCAGGGCCAGGGCATGCGCCGGATGGATGTGCTGACGCTGCTGACCTTTGTCTGGCCGCAAGTGCAGGCGGTGTATCCTCGTCATCCCGTCAAACTGCTGATTGTCGGCGCCAACGACCCGATGTGGCGTGGCAGTCTGGGCGCGCGCGAATCGATCTATCTGAACACGCGTCTACCGCTGGTCAGCGAAAGCGGCAGCAGTCCGCTGGTGCGGGAATTGGCGCAGGTGTTCGGGCGGATCAACGATCAGCAGCGCAGTGACTGGATCAGCGAAGGATTTGCCGAGTATTACGCCATCGAACTGGTGCGCCGCGCTGGCGGCATGAGTGATGAGCGGTATGAGAGTTTGCAGAAGAAGTTGGCTAAGAACAGTCAGAAAGTCACGACCTTGCGCGCTGAGCAGGTCAGCCCGGCGCAGGTCTCGAAAGCGGTCGTGTTATTGCAGGAACTGGATCGCGAGATTCGCCTGAAGACCCGCAACAAGCGTTCGCTGGATGATGTGTTGCGCGGGGCGATGCATTTGGAGAGCGTGGATACCAAGGAATTTGTTCAGCTCGCGGACAGCATTATTGGTGAATCTTCCAAGGTCCTCGATACCGAGCTACTTCAGTAACACCGCCATCGCGAGCAAGCTCGCTCCCACATTGGAATGCGGTCACCTGTGGGAGCGAGCTTGCTCGCGAAGGGGCCCTAAGCCTCAATGAAAATCTCGGGTTAAACCCCGGTTTTCGGCGACGTCAAAGAATCATTGCCCGTCACGGTAGCGGTACTGGTCGCTGCTTCGGCATTCGCCTTCAACCGGTTCAGCTCTTCACCCGCCCGCTGAATCTTCGCCCGCACGTTGTTCATGTCCTGACGGCTTTTCTCCAGCAGGCTTTTCGCCGAACTGTGCCCGGTAATACCACGCGCCAGGGCCACACCGCCGATCACCACTTGAATCAACCCGAACACACCACCGCGACGCAGGCCCTTGCTGACCATCACCACGCCGCCGGCCAGGGAACCGATACGTTCCCAACCCTGCACGTTCTGCTCAGTGTGAGTCTGGAACGGGGTGGATTCGATGCGTTCTACGCGACTGAGTTCGCTCATGATCTGTCTCCTGGCTGGAATGACTGCTTCAAGAATAGATAATTAAGCTGACTGCCGAAGCGGGCGGCTTGTTCCATCGGATGTGCGGTGAATCAGCGAAATTTCGCCCCGGAGCGGGTATTGAGTCCCTTGGACAGGCGGTCATAGAGCACGACGTTGACGGTGGCCGCCAGGTTCATGCAGCCGGTGGTCGGGATGTAGACCACGTCTTCGCACCAGTCGCGAATCTCTTTATCCAGCGAGCCGTCTTCCGGGCCGAAGATGTATAGCGCGCGGTCCGGGTGCGTGTATTCCGGCAGCGAACGGGCGCCGTCCACCAGTTCCACTGCGACCGGAACGCAGCCCAGCGGCAGGATTTTTTTCAGGTCGTCGATGCCGATCAGCGGAATGTCGTAGTGGACGCGCTTGGTGTCGGTGACGAAGTCGGCGGCGCGTTCATAGCGTTTGCCGGTGTAGAACACGGACGCCACGCCATAACAGCCAGCGGCGCGCATCACCGAACCGACGTTCTCCGGTGATTTGGGGTTATACAAACCTATGCAGCTGTACCGTTTGTCTGCCACGAGCGGGTGCCTTCGGGGAAAAAACGGCGATTATACGGGGATTGGGGGAGGGGTGTTTGGTTTGGAGATTGGTGGTGCATGGGTGACCGCTATCGCGAGCAAGCTCGCTCCCACAGGGATTGTCGGTGCATGCAATATTCGTGATCGCCGCAAATCAACTGTGGGAGCGAGCTTGCTCGCGATGAGGCCAGGTCAGGCGCTGAAGATATTACTCGTCTTTCTTCATCAGGCCGGCCAACGCCGCAAACGGGTTGTGGGTCGCCTTGGCGATTTTCGGCGAGCTCAGCGAGCCTTCACCGAAATACTGTTGATCGGTGTACCGCGAGTGTTCGTTGTCGTGGCAATACAGGCACAACAATTCCCAGTTCGAGCCGTCCTGAGGGTTGTTGTCGTGGTTGTGGTCGCGGTGGTGCACGGTCAGTTCGCTCAGGCGCTTGCCGGAAAACTCACGGGCGCAGCGACCGCACACGTGCGGGTACATTTTCAGGGCCTTGTCGCGGTAACCCATTTCCTTGTCGCGCTGGTTGTCGGCAAGGATGCGGTCCAGTTTCGACGTGTTGGTCGGAGGTGTTGACGAACTCATGGGTTCACCTTTGTAAAAAGACTAATGACGGTATTAATCGCAGTTTAGCTCAGCCCTTGAGCTTCTCGGCAATCCAGATGGTGTGGCGGGTGCCTTTGTTGCCGTGGGCGAAGACCTGGACTTCCTCGGCCTTGAAGCCGGCCTTCTTCAGTTTGTCGGAAAACTGTCGGTCAGCGCTCGCGGACCATACGGCCAGCACCCCTTTGGGCCGCAGCGCCTTGGCGCAGGCGCTCAGGCCGCCAGCGGAGTAGAGCCAGCTGTTGGCCTTCTGGGTCAGGCCTTCGGGGCCGTTATCGACGTCGAGCATGATCGCGTCGAAACCTTGCGGCTCGGCCTGCAGGACGTTGGCTACGTCTTCCATGCGAATGACCGTGCGCGGGTCAAGCAGCGGGTTCCCGGCTTTCTCGCCCAGCGGTCCACGGTTCCACTCCACCACACCCGGCACCAGTTCGGCGACCACCACTTCAGCGTTTTTGCCCAGGTTCTTCAGGGCCGAGGCGAGGGTGAAGCCCATGCCCAGGCCGCCGATCAGCACGCGAGAATTCGGCCGGCCAGCCACTTTACGGCACGGGATCTCCGCAAGAGCGTCTTCCGAGCCGTGCATGCGGGTGTTCATCAGTTGCCCGCCGTCGCCGCCCTGGATCTTGATGACAAAATCCTCGCCGTATTCGAACAGGCACAAGGCACCGCCATTTTCAGGAATTGGAGTGGTGTCGAGCAGAACGAAACGTTTCATGGGACTCACTTGAGGAGAAATTGGCATAAGAGGGGGAAGGCAAACACGCGCAGTTGGGAGTAGCCTGCAAAAAGACAACAAGGCCAACGGAGCCATTGATGAAGCGCACCATTCTAACGGTCATTGCCTTGGCCGCGCTCTCGATTACTGCAGTGCAGGCCCAGCAGTTGCAAACCATTCCGGCCAGCCCTGCGCCGCTGCCCGGTTCGCCCGGCACCGCGACCCCTACACCGTACCCGCAAATCACCCCGACCAGCGCACCCAAGGTCGGCCCCGGCAGTGGCGGTCCGCCGTTGGTGCCCATTGAAATGCCTAGCCCGCCCACCAAGGACCTGCCACTGCCGGGGCTGGAGCAAAACCCGTCGAAAGCCAAGTCACCCGGCGGTTAAACCTGCTGCGAGAGCAGTTGCCCATCGGCCATGCGCAATCGTTTGGAGAGGGAGACGGCGAGGGCGCGAATGATTTTGGCGGCGATTTTCGGCGCATCGTTGAGCATCTTTTCCAACGAGTCCTTGCCCAGATTGAGCAACTGGCAATTGCTTGCGGCCACACAACTGGCCGAGCGGCGTTCGCCGTCGAGTACGGCCATTTCGCCGAACGCCCGACCGCTGCGCAACGTTGCCATGGTCACCAAGTGCCCTTCGCTGTTGGTTTTCTGCACCGCCACCTGGCCGGTGTGGATGATGCACATGAAGCTGCCGGCATCACCCTCATGGAAAATCTCTTCGCCCTGAGCAATGGTGCTGATGCTGAAATAACCCGAGGCCGTGGCGAAGTCCGCCGGCAGCAGTTGATCGAACAGGCCACAGTCCATCAGCCAGTCGCGAATTTCGTTGTTCAGTAAGGTCGGTTCTGACATGTCGTCACGGTCTTTTTCTTGTGTCTGTTGCTGTTCCGGTCTGGCGAGAATGTCGCGATTCTCTGTAGCAGCTGCCGAAGGCTGCGTTCGGCTGCGAAGCAGTCGTTAATCCGGCGTTCTCGGTTTATCTGACGAACCGCGTTGGCCGATTTTGCGACTGCTTCGCAGCCGAACGCAGGCTTCGCCAGCTGCTACAGGGAGCCGCGTCAGCCCGGTGTTCGGTGTTAAGACCGACACGCCGGGCCAAGTTCCTCAGGCGATGCCCAAAACCTTGAAAACAAATGCGTATTCGAGTGCTACGTCACGCAATCCCTGATAACGACCGCTCATCCCGCCATGCCCGGCACCCAATTCGGTCTTGAGCAGCAGAGGATTGGTGTCAGTTTTGGTCGCGCGTAATTTCGCCACCCACTTGGCTGCTTCCCAGTACTGCACGCGACTGTCGTTGTAGCCGGCGATCACCAGGGTCGCCGGATAGGCTTGCGCGGTGACATTTTCGTACGGGGCGTAGGCCTTGATCCGATCATAGACGTCCGGTTCTTCGGGATTGCCCCACTCGTCGTATTCGGTGACGGTCAACGGCAGATCCGGGTCGAGCATGGTGTTCAGCACGTCGACGAACGGCACTTCGGCAATCGCCGCACCGAACAGCTCCGGCCGCTGATTGAGCACCGCGCCGATCAGCAGACCGCCGGCGCTGCCACCGCTGATCGCCAATTGCTGTGATGTGGTGAAGCCATTGGCGATCAGGTGTTCGGTGCAGGCGATAAAGTCGCTGAAGGTGTTGTGTTTGTGTTCCTGCTTGCCGGCGCGATACCAGGCTTCGCCCAGTTCACCGCCGCCACGCACGTGAGCGATGGCGAACGCCACGCCACGATCCAGCAGACTCAAGCGGGCGTGGGAGAACCACGGGTCGAGGCTTTCGCCGTAAGCGCCATAGCCGTACATATAAAGCGGCGTCGGCTTGCCGAGGGCTTCGCGTTTGACGACGAGGCTGATCGGCACTTTCGTACCGTCAGGTGCGGTCGCCCACAGACGCTGACTAACGTAGGCATCGGCGTCGAACGGGCCCAGCACCGGGGTTTCCTTGAGGACTTTCTGCTCGCCGCTGCCCAGCACAAGCTGGCGGATTTGCGCCGGACGGTTCAGCGCTTCATAACGCAGGCGGATCCTGTCGCTGACGAATTCCAGACTGTTCTGCACATGAAGGCTGTAGGCCGCATCCGGTAATTGCACGCGGTAGCTCGGCAGGTCCTGCGGATGAACTTCGATGATCGGCAAGCCACCCTCACGCAAGCTCAGGGTCATGGCCCCGGCATTCAGGCTCATGCCTTCGATCATCACCGTGTCGCTGTGGGGGATCAGGTTCTGCCAGTCGGCCTCGGTCGGCGCCACGCCGGTGTCTACGGCGTGGTACAGGGCAAAGTTGATGCCGTCGCGATTGGTGCGAATGAACCAGGTCCATTGACCGTCGAGCGCGCCGTGGTCGACGTCGTACTCATGGTCTTCAACCCTCGGTGCGATGCAGGTAAAAGCCTGCTGCGGCTGGAACGCGTCAAGCACCCAGACTTCGCTGGTGGTTTTGCTGCCCAGGGACAGCAGCAATTGCTGCTCGGAACTGGAGCGGTAGCAATGCATGAAGAATCGACCGTCCGGCTCATGGAACACTTCTTCGGCCGCCGTACCGTCCAGCCGATAGCGGAACAGTTTGTGTGGGCGATGGGTCTCGTCCAGCTCACCGAAGAACAGCGTCAGGCTGTCATTGGCCCAAGTCATGCTGCCGTCGCAGTCCTGGAATTCCAGTTCGCTGACACGGCCGTTGGACAATTCCTTCACGAACAGCGTGTAAATCTCATCGCCCGTGGCGTCGATGCTGTAGGCCAGACGCTGGTGGTCCGGGCTGATACTGAAGGCGCCCAGGGAAAAGAAGCCGCCTTTAGCCAGTGCATTCGGGTCCAGCAGCAGCTGTTCCTGGCTTTCATCGAGCTGCAGGCTGTCATCGGCCGGGCGTGGGCAGCGGTAGTGACGGGCGTATTCATCACCCGCCGTGGTGCGCGTGTAATACAGGTACGGACCCCAGGGGGAGGGCAAGGACAGGTCGGTTTCGAGAATCCGGGCCTTGATCTCTTCGAACAGGGTTTCACGCAACCCGGCCTGATCGGCGGTTTGCGCCTCTTGGTAGCGGTTTTCCGCTTTCAGGTAGTCGAGCACCGCGTCGGTGTCGCGCTCCTGCAGCCAGGCATACGGGTCGTCGCCTTCGGCCTTGTGGGCAATGGGAGCGTCGGAAACGTTGACGGATAGGGGCATGAAGGACTCTCGAGCATTTTACGAAATGGGGTTCGCAGACGGCGGGCAAGCCTGACGTGCGAAAAGTCGTTACTATAAGCGCCTCTTTGCCTGCCTTGCCATGGACACCATGACCGAGAACGACTATCTGATCGCTTGGGGCCTCTACGCCTTCGCCGCTTTGGGCTGCCTGTTGGTGTGGATGCGTATCACCCGCTGGATGTGGCGCTGGCTGCGTGAGCCGCTGCGGCTATTGGTTGCCGTGTTGCTGTTCAGCCCGACCATCATCGACCCGGTAAAGGAAAAGGTCGCTCCGGCCATCGCCATCACTGCCCTTGATCTATTGTTCAAGGTCGGCAACAACGCCTGGCGGGCGGTTTCCGACCTGTTCATGTACGGCATGATCGCCTTCGGCATTTACCTGGTATTCGTGGCGATCCGGTTCCCTATCGAACGTGCGTCCAACGCTCGCAAGGAACAGGCTGCCGCTGCCAAGGCTGCGGCCCGGGCCGATGACCCTGAAGAGGATCAGCCTTTCGGCGGTGCGGGCGATGATCGTTACGGTCGTCCACCGGTACCGAGCAACCCTCAGCGTTTGCGGGTCGAACCACGTCTGTAACCTTGCCCCTGCCTTTCAGCGAGAACCCGAGCATGTGTGAGTTATTGGGCATGAGCGCCAATGTGCCGACCGATATCGTGTTCAGCTTCACCGGGCTGATGCAGCGCGGCGGCCGCACGGGCCCGCACCGTGACGGCTGGGGCATCGCCTTTTACGAGGGCCGTGGCCTGCGCCTGTTTCAGGACCCGGCGGCGAGCAGTGAGTCCGAGGTCGCGAACCTGGTGCAACGCTATCCGATCAAGAGCGAAGTGGTGATCGGGCACATCCGTCAGGCCAACGTCGGCAAGGTCTGCCTGTCCAACACCCATCCGTTCGTGCGTGAGCTGTGGGGCCGCAACTGGTGTTTCGCCCACAACGGCCAGCTCGCGGAGTTTCAACCGATCAAGAGTTTTTACCGCCCTGTCGGCGATACCGACAGCGAAGCGGCGTTCTGCGATTTGCTCAACCGCGTGCGCGCAGCGTTCCCGGAACCGGTAGAGGTCGAAGAGCTGCTGCCAGACCTGGTGGCCGCCTGCGCCGAGTACCGTAGCAAAGGCGTGTTCAACTGCCTGCTCAGCGATGGCGACTGGTTGTTCTGCTATTGCTCGACCAAACTGGCGCAAATCACCCGTCGCGCACCATTCGGTCCGGCACGTTTGAAGGACGTCGATGTGATCGTCGATTTCCAGGCCGAAACCACGCCCAACGACGTGGTCACGGTGATCGCCACCGAACCCTTGACCGAAAACGAAACCTGGACCCGCTACGAACCGGGCCAATGGAGCCTCTGGCGACGCGGCGAATGCGTCAGCCAGGGCAAGACCGAATAAGGACTCCCTTCATGTTGCTCAGTTATCTACGGCTGGTGTTGTTCGCGGCGGGCCTATTGATCGGTGTCCAGGTGCCAGGGTTCATCAGCGATTATGCCAAACGGGTCGAAGCGCATCTGATTGAGGCGCAGACCGGTCTGAGCGGTTTTCAGGGCACGGCGAATCAGTTCTTCAAGGGTGACATGCAGGCGTTGGTGGCCCATTACCGCGCCAGCGAAGATCCGATTTTTCGCAGCGATGCCGACAGCCTGAGCACCTTGCTGACCCGTCAACTGGCCCTCGATAAACAGTTCCAGGCCATGCAGGGCCCGTGGTACATCCGCTTCCTGCAGGTTGCGCTGGCGGCTGATCCGGATATTCGCAAGGAAACCTGGAATGGCTACAGCTACCAGATCCTGCTGACGCCGGAAGCGATGATCTGGGGCATGAGCGGGGCGTTGCTGTTGTCGTTTGGCATTGAATGCCTGTTCCGTCTGGTCGACTGGGTGGTGCTGGGCGGCAAACGCCTGCGCCAGAGCCGGCCGATCGAAGATCGGGATGTGCGCGGTCTTTAATGAGCGCCACCGACCTGTAGCAGCTGGCGAAGCCTGCGTTCGGCTGCGAAGCAGTCGCGAAATCAGGCACCGCGGTGTTTCAGGTAAACCGAGCTGGCTGAATTGACGACTGCTTCGCAGCCGAACGCAGGCTTCGCCAGCTGCTACAAAGTTAGCGCGCGAGGACGATGTAGTGCTCGCCCACCTTCTTCGCATACCCGTCCAGCACCTGCTGACACAACGAAACAATCTCCTCGACCCACTCCACGCCAACCCGCCACGACACCACCACCTGCAAATTCGGTGGCCTTTGATCGATGGCCAGCAAGGTCAATTCCCCCCGCGCCAGTTCCTCGGCTACCAGCACCGGCGGCAGCGCGCCAATACCGAAACCGTCCCGCAGCAACCGGGTGATCGCCGATACCGAGTTCACGCAGTTCAACCGTGGCGTCATGATGCCGTTGGCCTGCATCAGGGCGAGAATCTCCTGATGCGGATGAGAGTTTTTCGAATAGGTAATGATCCGTTCCCGCGCCAGGTCGGCAATGCCTGAATACTCGCGGTTGTAGATCGAGTTAGTAGCCACAATCCAGCCCATCGGGTGACTGGCCAGCTCAAGGCTGCGCACACTTTCCTGACGCAACAGGTCGGTTTGCAGGATCAGATCGAGAAAGCCTTTTTGCAGCTGATCGCAGAGGTTGAGCGCGGTATCGGCCACTAACTCGATTTCCACCAGAGGATAGTGATCCATCATTTGCGCCACCAACGGGCTCAACCAGGTATGGATGACCGTGTCCATCACGCCGATGCGGACCCGTCCGACCTTGCTCGAACGGGTTTCGATCGACTGCTTGAGGGCTTGCATGGTGTCCATCATTTGCTCGGCGTACTCGAGCACTTTCAAGCCTTCGGGCGTCAGGCTCACGCCACGTGAATCGCGCAGGAACAGCTTCACCCCGAGCTCGCCTTCGAGCACGGCAATGCGGCTGGAAATTGACGCCTGGGTGGTGAAGAGCTTGTCTGCCGTCAGGCGAAAACTCTTGAGTCGGGCGACCCAGACAAAGGTCTCGAGAAACTTCAGGTTCATAAGGACAAGTTTTTCTTATGTCTAGGGCGGGTTTTTATTAGTTGGACGCAGCAGGGCCGGCAGCCCAAAAATCAGGCCATCCGGTTCCCACGATAGGCGTCGTCGGGGCTCAGAACAATACCAATAAAAATTAGCGCGGAGATTTGCCATGAGTGCGCCCGACACGCTCGACATCCCCAAAGCCACGGTTCGCCCAGGACCTTTCGACTGGTACCGCAACATCAATCAGCAGGAACGCCGCACCTTCTGGAGCTGCAAGATCGGCTATGGCCTGGACGGCATGGACACGCAGATGCTCAGCTTCGTGGTGCCGACCCTGATTGCGATGTGGGGCATCACCACCGGCGAGGCCGGGCTGATTCACACCAGCACCTTGATCGCCTCGGCTATCGGCGGTTGGGTGGCGGGGATTCTCTCCGACCGCATCGGTCGCGTACGTACCTTGCAACTGACGGTGCTGTGGTTCGCCTTTTTCACCTTCCTCTGCGGTTTCGCCCAGAACTACGAGCAACTGCTGATCAGTCGCACCCTGATGGGCTTCGGTTTCGGTGGCGAATGGACCGCCGGCGCGGTGCTGATGGGTGAAGTGATTCGTGCCAAGGACCGCGGCAAGGCCGTGGGCATGGTGCAATCCGGCTGGGCGCTGGGTTGGGGACTGACGGCGATCTTGTATGCGCTGCTGTTCTCGGTGCTGCCGCCGGAAGACGCCTGGCGCGCATTGTTCATCCTTGGTATCGTGCCGGCGATTTTTGTGATCTTCGTCCGTCGGCTGGTCAAGGACCCGGAAATCTATCGCGAAGCCAAGGCTAAGCAAGAACCCAGCAATCCGGCAAAGTTCTACGAGATCTTCGCCCCCGGCATCCTCTTCACTACAATTCGTGCTTCGGTGCTGACCACCGGTGCTCTGGGCGGTTACTACGCGATCACCTCCTGGTTGCCGACCTTTCTGAAGAACGAACGCGGTTTGAGCGTACTCGGTACGGGCGGTTATCTGGCGATGGTGATCGTCGGTTCCTACGTCGGCTACGTCATCAGCGCGTATTTGACTGACATTCTCGGGCGTAAAAAGAACTTCATTCTGTTCGCGGTCGGCTCGTTCACCATTGTTCTGCTCTACACCCAATTGCCGGTCAGCAATGGCGTGATGCTCTGGCTGGGCTTTCCTCTGGGCTTCTTCGCCTCGGGGATCTTCAGCGGCATGGGCGCGTTTTTGACCGAGCTGTTTCCAACGCGGATTCGCGGTTCGGGTCAGGGCTTTTGCTACAACATCGGCCGGGCGTTGGCGGCGTTGTTCCCGCTGTTGATCGGCTTGATGAGCCAGAAGGTGCCATTGAGCGTGGGAATCGGTGCTTTTGCGGCGGTGTCCTACGGGGTAGTGATCCTTGCGGCCCTGAGCTTGCCGGAAACCCGTGGCAAACAACTCGAAGCCCAATAACTTAATGCCCAGCAACTGATAATCTGCGGGCAAATGCCTACAGCTAAAAGAATAAAGCCTACAGGAGTGTTCACCGTGAACCGCCTGCTATTGAACTGCGACATCGGCGAGAGTTTCGGCAACTGGACCATGGGTCTGGACGCCGAGGTCATGCCCTTCATCGATTGCGCCAACATCGCCTGCGGCTTCCATGCCGGCGACCCGAGCATCATGCGCAAGACGGTCAGCCTGGCCCTGAGCAACGGCGTGAAGATCGGCGCACATCCGGCGTATCAGGATCTGGTCGGCTTCGGCCGCCGTTCCATGGCCTATACCGCCCAGGAACTTCAGGACATTGTGCATTACCAGATCGGCGCCCTCGACGGCATTTGCCGGGCTCAGGGCGGGCGGGTGAGTTACGTCAAACCCCACGGCGCGATGTACAACGACATGATGGCCAACCCGGCGCAATTGCGCGCAGTGCTTCAGGCTGTGGCGTCCTATGACCGCCAGTTGCCGCTGATGTTGATGGCCACTCGCGACAACAGCGCCGCCCAGCAGTTGGGCGATGAATACGGCGTGACCCTGTGGTTCGAAGCCTTCGCCGATCGCGCTTACGACAGTGCGGGAATGCTGGTCTCGCGGCAACTGCCGGGCGCAGTGCATCACGATCCCGAAACAATCATCGAGCAGGCGCTGACCATTGCCCGCGGCGGCAACCTCACGGCCAGCGATGGCAGTGCCTTGCACTTGCAGGCCAACACCCTTTGCGTACACGGCGACAATGCCAGTTCGGTAGCCGCCGTGCGGCGTATTCGCGAAGCACTTGATCAGCAGAGCGCGCCATGAACCTGCGGGTAGAAGTGGTGGCGCTGGATTGCTTGATGGTCCGTTTGTTTGATGAGATCAGCGAGGCCAACATGCCGTGGATGCTTGCAGCCAGTGGAAGTCTGCGTGCTGCATTCGCCGGGCATCTGATCGATCTGGTGCCGTCCTATACGACGTTGATGGTGCATTACGATCTGACCGCGTTGAGTCCGGCTCAAGCGCGGGAGCTGATCGCTGAGGCCTTGATCGATCTGTCGCCCAACGCCTGCACCCGCGGCAAATGTCATGTGTTGCCGGTCTGGTATGACTTGAGCGTTGGCCCGGAGTTGAGCCTGTTGTCCCAGCGCAGCGGATTGGCCGTGGATGAAGTGATCCGCCGCCACAGCGAGCGCGAGTATCAGGTGTTCGCCTTGGGTTTCGCGCCGGGTTTCGCCTTCATGGGGTTGGTGGACGAAGCGCTGGCGGCGCCGCGTCTGAACACTCCGCGTAAAAAAGTGGCTGCTGGAAGTGTCGGCATCGCTGAACGCCAAACGGCCGCTTACCCGGTGGTGTCCCCCGGTGGCTGGAATCTGATCGGCCGCACCCCGGCCAAATTGTTCGACCGCGAACGCGACGGCTACAGCCTGATGCAACCAGGCGACACGGTGCGTTTCGAAGC
The DNA here is from genome assembly GCF_044760065.1 of Pseudomonas sp. NPDC098740. NCBI lineage: Bacteria > Pseudomonadati > Pseudomonadota > Gammaproteobacteria > Pseudomonadales > Pseudomonadaceae > Pseudomonas > Pseudomonas sp. NPDC098740. Next base: position 94,954 of record NZ_JBIWAM010000006.1, read on the forward strand.
CGTCAGCCATGCCGAATTCATCAATCTGGGCGGTGATGACACGCCGTTGGAGGCGCAGGCATGAGCCGTCTATCAATAGAAGCGAGTACACCGCTGTGCCTGTTGCAGGACGCTGGTCGTTTCGGCGTGCGGCATCTGGGCGTGACCCAGGGCGGGGCGGCGGATTGGCAATCGATGTCGTGGGCTAATTGGTTGCTGGGCAATGGCCTGGATGCACCGGTGATTGAAATCACCCTGGGCGGGTTCACCGTCGTTGCCGAAGAGGATTGCGTGCTGGCGTTGGCCGGGGCGGATCTGGGGGCGCAGGTGGATGGCGAGGCGTTGGCACCGTGGCGCAGTTTCAGGCTGAACAAAGGTCAGCAATTGCAATTCACTCAACCGCTGCTTGGGGCCCGGGCTTATTTGGCGGCCCCGGGCGGATTTGATGCGCCAAAGGTGTTGGGCAGCAGCGCAACGGTGGTCCGTGAGGAACTCGGCGGGCTGGATGGCATGGGCCGGGCGTTGGCCAAAGATGCGCAGTTGAGCTACTCGGGCAGCTCGCTGCTCCTGCTGCGGGAATTGGCGCGCGAACAGGTGCCGGATTTCAAACTCAACGCGCCACTGGACCTGGTGCTCGGTGCCCAGATCGGCGAGTTCAGTGGACAGAGTTCGTTTGACGCGTTCAACAGCATCTGGACCCTCGACAGCCGTGCCGACCGGATGGGGATCCGCTTGCTGGGAACGGCGTTGCAGTATCAGGGTAAGCCGATGATTTCCGAAGGCATCCCGCTGGGTGCGGTTCAGGTACCGCCGGACGGGCAGCCGATTGTGTTGCTCAATGATCGGCAGACCATTGGTGGTTATCCGCGATTGGGGGCGTTGACGCCGTTGGCGCTGGCGCGACTGGCGCAGTGTCTGCCGGGGGCAACGGTGCGGTTGCGGCCGGTGGTGCAGGATGTGGCACATCGGGAGCAGGTCGAATATCTTCAACGATTCGTCAACCGCTAAAAGCATCGCGAGCAAGCTCGCTCCCACAGTTTGATCTCTGGCGAACACATTCCTTGTGTACGACCAAATCCATTGTGGGAGCGAGCTTGCTCGCGATAGCGTCAGACCAGACACCGAAGATTATTTGGAAAGAAACCGCATCCCTTCTTCCAAACCCCGCAACGTCAGCGGATACATCTGGTCGTTAATCAAGTCCCGCACGATGTTGGTCGAAGACGTATAGCCCCACGTATCTTTCGGATACGGGTTGATCCAGATGACCTTCTTGTACTTCTCCATGAACCGCTGCATCCACACATAACCCGCTTCTTCGTTCCAGTGCTCGACGCTGCCGCCGGCCTGGGTGATTTCGTACGGCGCCATGGCGGCGTCACCGATGAAGATCACTTTGTAGTCGGCGCCGTATTTGTGCAGCAGATCCTGGGTCGACGTGCGCTCGGACGTTCGGCGCATGTTGTTCTTCCACACCGATTCATAAACGAAGTTGTGGAAGTAGAAATACTCCAGGTGTTTGAACTCGGTCTTGCAGGCCGAGAACAGCTCTTCGCAGATCTTCACGTGGGCGTCCATCGAGCCGCCGATGTCGAACAGAAGCAACAGCTTGACGGTGTTGCGCCGCTCCGGACGCATCTGGATGTTCAGCAGCCCGGCATCGCGCGCGGTGTGGTCGATGGTGCCATCGATGTCCAGTTCTTCCGCCGCGCCCTGGCGCGCGAATTTGCGCAACCGGCGCAGGGCGACCTTGATGTTGCGCGTGCCCAGCTCCACCGAATCGTCGAGGTTCTTGTACTCGCGCTGATCCCAGACCTTGACCGCTTTGCCCTGGCGTTTGCCGGCATCGCCGACGCGAATGCCTTCCGGGTTGAAGCCGCCGGAGCCGAACGGGCTGGTGCCGCCGGTGCCGATCCACTTGTTACCGCCGGCATGGCGTTCTTTCTGTTCTTCGAGGCGTTTCTTGAACTCTTCGATCAGCTTGTCCAGGCCGCCGAGGGACTGGATCGCCGCCCGCTCTTCGTCGGTCAGCGAACGCTCGAATTCCTTGCGCAACCAGTCTTCCGGGATCAAGGCCTGAAGGTGATCGTCGAGTTTTTCCAGGCCATTGAAGTAAGCACCAAACGCCCGGTCGAACTTGTCGAAATGCTTTTCGTCCTTCACCAGAATCGCCCGGGACAGGTAATAAAACTCGTCCATGTCGGCGAAGGTCACGCGCTGTTTAAGCGCGTTGATCAGGTCCAGCAGTTCGCGCACCGAGACCGGTACTTTGGCTGCGCGCATTTCATTGAACAGGTTGAGCAGCATGGCGTTTGTCCTTATCGAGTGCCGCGACGGCTCATGAACGCCAGACGCTCAAGCAACTGCACGTCCTGTTCGTTCTTCACCAAAGCGCCTGCCAGCGGCGGAATCGCTTTGGTCGGATCGCGTTCGCGCAGTACTGCTTCACCGATGTTGTCGGCCATCAGCAGTTTCAGCCAGTCCACCAGTTCGGAGGTCGATGGCTTCTTCTTCAGACCCGGTACCTTGCGCACGTCGAAGAACACGTCCAGCGCTTCGCTGACCAGGTCTTTCTTGATGTTCGGGTAATGCACGTCGACGATTTTTTGCAGCGTGACGCGGTCGGGGAAGGCGATGTAGTGGAAGAAGCAGCGGCGCAGGAAGGCGTCCGGCAGTTCTTTCTCGTTGTTGGAGGTAATGATGATGATCGGGCGTTTCTTGGCCTTGATGGTCTCGTCGATCTCGTAAACGTAGAACTCCATCTTGTCGAGTTCTTGCAGCAAGTCGTTCGGGAATTCGATGTCGGCCTTGTCGATTTCGTCGATCAGCAGGATCACCCGCTCTTCGGATTCGAAGGCTTCCCAGAGCTTGCCCTTTTTCAGGTAGTTGCGAACGTCATGGACTTTCTCTGTGCCCAGTTGCGAGTCGCGCAGGCGGCTGACTGCGTCGTACTCGTACAGGCCCTGATGCGCCTTGGTCGTGGACTTGATGTGCCAGGTGATCAGTTTGGCGCCAAAGGACTCGGCCAGTTGCTCGGCGAGCATGGTTTTACCGGTGCCCGGCTCGCCCTTGACCAGCAGCGGGCGCTCCAGAGTGATGGCGGCGTTGACCGCCAGCTTCAGGTCATCGGTGGCGACGTAGGCCGGGGTGCCTTCGAACTTCATCTGCTAATCCTCGAACGGTAATGCCGACCTGAACGAGGCAGGGCGGGGCGCAATAATTGTAGTACCCGACTATAACGCGGTGCCCGGTCGACTGTGAACGCAGACGGCTTATTCAGTCTCTGAATGGGGCGTCACTTGGTGACTCAGTCCGCATCCGGCTTGGGCCGTTCGTATTGGGCATTGAACGCCTGGATGAAGCCGTTGCGTAAAATCTGCAAAAAAGCCTCGAATGCGCTGATATCTCGGCGATGCACATTGCCGCTCAGTTTCACGCGAGTCGCAAACTGGTTCTTGCCCTGGTTTTTCAGCACCGTTTCGGAGCCGCCGACGATGGCCTCCCAAATGGAGCGGAAAATCCCTTTGTCCTTGTTCTCTACGTCCTGCTGCCAATTGAACACGTCGACGTCTTTCAGCAGTGGTTTGATGTAACCCGTTAATTGCGCTTTTTTAGCCTGCGCTTCAATGACCACATCACCGTGACCTGAATTGAAGTCGAACTTGCCATAGGCCGACGCGAAGTCGTTCATGCGTTTGAGTTCGATGTCTTTGACCCGCAGGCGGAACTCGAAATCTTCAAAGTTGCTCAACGGGTCGAAGGTGGCGGTGGTTTCCAGTGGGGCGTGCCCGAGCAGCAGCGCCTTGCCTTCGAAACGAGCGTCACGTTTACCTTTCGTGTCGACGACGTTGGTCAGGTTGTAGATGTTGGCGTTGACCTGAGTGGCGTTCATGTTCACAGGGGGCTTGGAGTTGAAGTTGCGGAAACTGATCTTGCCATCGTAGATCCGCACTTCGTTCAAGGTGATCGGCGCCAGTTTGCTCAATTGGGCACGCCAGTCGGTGCCCTCACCTGTTTGGGAATTTTTCTTGTTGGCGCCACCGTCGATGAAGTTCACCTCAGGTTTGAAGAACTGCACCTCGGCCACGACCGCGTGGTCGTACCAGAGCGAGTGCCAACTGACCGAGAGGTCTATCAGCGGCGCGTTGACGAAAGGCACCGGGACCTTGCCGTCGACCTTGACGATTTGCAGCCCGTTGATTTTGTACGCACCGCGCCACAGGGCCAGGTCCACATCAGTGATCTGGCCACGGTAGTCCCCCATGTCCGCCAGCTTGTCATTCAGGTAGTCGCGCACCAAGTAGGGCAGGGCGATGTGCAGGGCAATCAGCAGCACAACGAGGCCGGCGAGGGTCCACAGGGGCCAACTGTATCTGCGTTTCATGATGGCAAATCTCTGGCGATGTAAAACCATTGACTGCGCCGGTTGCAGGACGTTCGACTGACTGGACGACCACGGGCAACAGGCATACCTTGAATGGCTTATCCAACGCTGTACAAGGACCCAGCCATGAGCCGTATTTTCGCTGACAACGCCCATTCCATCGGCAATACACCGCTGGTGCAGATCAACCGTATCGCCCCGCGCGGCGTGACCATCCTGGCCAAGATCGAAGGGCGTAACCCCGGTTACTCGGTCAAGTGCCGGATCGGTGCAAGCATGATCTGGGACGCCGAAAGCACCGGCAAACTCAAGTCTGGCATGACCATTGTCGAACCGACCTCAGGCAATACCGGTATCGGCCTGGCGTTCGTTGCTGCGGCTCGCGGTTACAAGCTGATGCTGACCATGCCAGCGTCCATGAGTATCGAACGACGCAAAGTGCTCAAGGCACTGGGGGCCGAACTGGTACTGACCGAACCGGCCAAGGGCATGAAAGGAGCAATCGAGAAGGCTGCTGAAATTGTCGCCAGCGACCCGACTGCCTACTTCATGCCGTCACAGTTTGAAAACCCGGCCAACCCGGCCATCCACGAAAAAACGACCGGTCCGGAAATCTGGAACGACACCGACGGGGCAGTCGACGTACTGGTGGCAGGCGTCGGAACGGGTGGAACCATTACCGGGGTTTCGCGGTATATCAAGATTACCCAGGGTAAACCGATTATTTCGGTGGCGGTGGAGCCAGTGGTGTCGCCGGTCATCACCCAGGCAATGGCCGGTGAAGAAATCAAGCCGAGCCCTCACAAGATCCAGGGTATTGGTGCCGGTTTTGTGCCGAAGAATCTTGATCTGTCGATGGTCGATCGGGTTGAGTTGGTCAGCGATGAAGAATCCAAGGCCATGGCCCTGCGCCTGATGCAGGAAGAAGGGATTTTGAGCGGCATTTCCTGCGGCGCCGCCATGGCGGTGGCCGTCCGTCTGGCGGAAACCCCGGAAATGCAGGGCAAGACCATCGTGGTGATCCTGCCGGACTCCGGTGAACGCTACCTGTCGAGCATGCTGTTCAGTGATCTGTTTACCGAGCAGGAGAATCAGCAATAGGCGTTGCGATTTTTGATCCAGTGGGAGGGGTTGATTCAGGTCAGCCCCCTTTCAGGAACCTTATGTTAAGAAGTGCTTGATTGCGCAATCCTTAACGCTGAATGTTGAGACACACGGGTTCTTCCCGAGGCCGGTAATGTTTATCATGGCCGGCTGCCACGTCGGGTAAATGGCGTTGTGCAAAGTTGTCTACTAACAAGGAGTTGTTAATGACCGTTTCCCTTGCCGCAAAGGCGTCGCTTTTGTTGCTGTTCTTCGGCAGCACTCTCTATGTGCATTTGCGCGGCAAGGCGCGTTTGCCGGTCTTGCGTCAGTTCGTCAACCACTCGGCTTTGTTCGCGCCCTATAACGCCTTGATGTACCTGTTCTCCAGCGTGCCATCCAAACCCTATCTTGACCGCAGCAAGTTCCCGGAACTGGATGTGCTCAAGGACAACTGGGAAGTCATCCGCGACGAAGCGATGCATTTGTTCGACGAGGGTTACATCCGCGCCGCCGAAAGGAACAACGACGCTGGCTTCGGTTCGTTCTTCAAGAAAGGCTGGAAGCGCTTTTACCTCAAGTGGTACGACAAACCACTGCCATCGGCCGAAGCCCTGTGCCCGAAAACCGTGGCACTGCTCAGCAGCATTCCCAACATCAAAGGCGCGATGTTCGCGTTGCTGCCAGGCGGCAGCCACCTCAACCCGCACCGTGATCCGTTCGGCGGTTCCCTGCGTTATCACCTGGGGCTGTCGACGCCGAACTCCGACGATTGCCGGATCTTCGTCGATGGTCAGGTCTACGCCTGGCGTGATGGCGAGGACGTGATGTTCGACGAAACCTACGTGCATTGGGTCAAGAACGAAACCGACAAGACTCGGGTCATCCTTTTTTGCGACATCGAACGACCGCTGAGCAACCGCCTAATGATTCGCATCAACCGCTGGGTCAGTGGCTTTTTGGGTCGCGCCACTGCACCGCAGAATCTTGATGATGAACGTGTTGGCGGGATTAACCATGTTTACGCATGGAGCAAGAACTCCAGCGACAAGTTCAGTGGTTTGATCAAACAGTGGAAGCGTCGCAATCCCAAGGCCTACCGTGTGCTGCGACCGGTGTTGGCGGTGGTGGTATTGACCTTGTTGGGGTATTGGTTGTTTGGGTGATTCCGAACACAGAAAAATATCAAGCGAAACACCCTCTTTTGTAGCAGCTGGCGAAGCCTGCGTTCGGCTCGGGCCGCGATCGAACGCAGGCTTCGCCAGCTGCTACAGATCGTTGCCCTTTGTCCAGGTCATTGCAATCCATGTGACCCGCTGGTTATAGTCGGCGCTCGGTGTTTTACAACCCGCCTTTTTACCCTTCAAAAAAGATCAGCCCATGCCTGTTTCCCTCATCAACGCGGTAGTCGATTCAGCGGTCAACGCTGGCGTCGTGCCGTGCGGGAATCAGCAGCCTGCGCAGATCAGTCATTACCCCCCACCTGTCAGTAGCTCGCCGGTGTGCGCAGTCGTATCACCGCCAGGCGTTAGCTTCTCGGGCTGATCAGCTTTTTTCTGCTGTTTCCATGCCCGACTAAAAAGTGCCCGCCTGAAAAAACTACTGAATTTCAGCTTCGGCTGAGTTGGCTTTTTGCCTGACTACAGGTGGTATTCATGTTTGTCCTTTCGAAAAACACCGCGCTCGCGGCGGCGTCCACGAGCCTGTTCGTTCTGCTGTGGAGCAGCGGGGCGATCTTCTCCAAATGGGGCTTGGCCCACGCGTCACCCTTTGCTTTTCTGTTGATTCGCTTCGCTATCGCAATCTGCGGATTGGTGCTGCTGGTGCCGTTGCTCAAGCTGAAGCTGCCCAAGGGCGGCAAGCCGATGGTGTATGCGATGGCCACGGGCGTGGTGTTGCTGGGGGCTTATCAGATTTTCTATCTGCTGGCCCTGGACCTGAAAGTCACACCCGGCGTCATGGCCACGATCATGGGCGTGCAGCCCATTCTCACGGTGGTGATCATGGAGCGTCAGCGATCAACCAGCAGAATGTTTGGTCTGGCACTGGGTTTGGCCGGGTTGATCATGGTGGTTTACCAGGGCATCGGTCTGGCCGGTATGTCATTGGCCGGTATGCTCTTCGGTTTGCTGGCGCTGGCGAGCATGACGTTCGGTTCGATCATGCAGAAGCGCATCACCGACAATCCACTCGGTACGCTGCCAGTGCAGTACCTGGCGGGGCTGTTGCTCTGCGGAGTCTTCGTGCCGTTCCAGCCCTTTCATTTCGACCACAGCACCGGTTTCATCGTGCCGGTGTTGTGGATGGGATTGGTGGTGTCGGTGCTGGCAACCTTGCTGCTGTATCGCTTGATCGCCCGGGGCAACCTGGTCAATGTCACCAGTCTGTTTTACCTGGTGCCGGCGGTGACGGCGGTGATGGACTACCTGATTTTTGGTAATCGACTGGCTGCATTGAGCATGCTCGGCATGCTGCTGATCATCGTCGGTCTGGTGTTCGTTTTCCGTAAATCAGCCTGAACCTGAATAAGGCCTGGAGCATTGAGGCGATGTCAGTGGTTAGCTCTGTAGTTGTCTGAACCGACGCCATCGCGGGCTTGCTCGCGATGGCGTAATCAGCAACACCACAAAACTACCGGGCAGCAGCCTCAACCGGCTTCACCACCGCCGTCTTCAATACCAACCACAACGCCGCCGCAATCAACACCCCGCCATAGATGTGCGCCATCGACAACGGCTCATCCAGCAACATCGCCCCCCACAACACCCCGAACGGCGGGATCATGAAGGTCACGGTCATCGACTTCACCGGGCCAACCGAGCTGAGCAAGCGGAAGTAAATGATGTACGCAAACGCGGTGCACCCCAGACCCAACCCGAGCAATGACAACCAGACACTCCAGCCGCCCCAGCTTTCCGGTGGCTGGCTGATCACGCTGTAACCGAACAGCGGCAACAGAAACAACGTCGCGCCCAGCATGCTGCCCAGCGCCGAAAGGCGGCTGTCGAGACCACCGGCCTGATCAAGCCAGCGGCGCGCGAGGAATCCGGCGAAACCGTAGCAGGTCGTGGCGAGCAGGCAGGCGAGGGCGCCCATCAGCAGTTCCCTGTCGAACGCCACCGGACCGGCACGGGTCAGGATGCCCACGCCAAATAGCCCGAGGAACACGCCGCCAAGCTTGGCGGCGGTGAGCTTTTCATGGAAGAACAGACCGCCGATCAGCACGCCCATTAATGGGGTGGTGGCGTTGAAAATCGCCGAATAACCGGCCGGCAACACTTGCGCAGCCACCGAATAGAGCGTCGCCGGAATCCCGGAGTTGATCACTCCGAGCAGCATCACGGTTTTGAGTTTGCCTTTGAAATCCCAGCTGATGCGCATCAGCCCGAGAATCACCAACAGGCCGACCGCGGCAATCGATACGCGGAAAAAAGCAGTGGGGATTGTGCCAATCACCGGGGCAATGATGCGCATGAACAGAAAGCTCGCGCCCCAAATGGCGGCAAGCGATAACAAACGCAGAGTATCGACGGGGTTCACAGCACGTTCCTTCCTTGATTGGCACGCAAGTGTCGCGCCAGTCAGGACGCAAGGCAATGGTTGCGTTGCGTAACAAAGGGCCACTAAGCTCAGGCCCCACGATAAGCATCAGCCGCCGAGGTTTTACCTATGCCGCAGCAATGGCCAGCCGCCGACATCGCCCGAATGATCCTCGATGGCTTTGACGATTACCGCGAGCATTTCCGCCAGATCACCGACGGCGCCCGGGCCCGCTTCGAGCAGGCCAAGTGGCAGGAGACGCAATCGGCGTCGGCCGCGCGGATCAATCTCTACGAAGAAAAAGTCAGCGAAACGGTGGAACGGCTGCGCATCGCTTTCGACGCCGACACGCTGGATGTCAGCTGCTGGCCGCTGGTCAAAAGCGCTTACATCACGCTGATCGACCTGCGCTTCGACGATGAACTGTCCGAAACCTGGTACAACTCGATCTTCTGCGGGCTGTTCAGCCACGACCTGATCAGTGACGGCTGCATGTTCATCCACACCACCCGGCCGAGCCTGCGCCGGGCCCGTGCGGCACAAACCCGTACGTACAAGCCCCAGGGCCAGTTGTCCGGGATGCTGGCGAGCATTTTTGCCGACTACCGCTTCAGCGAGGATTACGCCAACCTGGCGGGCGACCTGAGTCGTCTCGAAGGGCAATTGCGCGAGAACCTGCCGGACTGGGTCTGCAAGGACCCGGAATTGAGCGTCGAACTGTTTTCCTCGGTGCTTTACCGCAACAAAGGCGCGTACCTGGTCGGGCGCATCTACACCCAGGACGAACAATGGCCGCTGGTGATTCCGCTGCTGCACCGTGAAGGTCGAGGGATTCAGATCGATGCGCTGATCACCGATGAAGCGGACGTGTCGATCATCTTCTCGTTCACCCGTTCGTATTTCATGGTCGACGTGCCGGTACCGGCGGAGTTCATCGGTTTCCTCAAGCGCATTTTGCCGGGCAAGCACATCGCCGAGCTGTACACCTCGATCGGCTTTTACAAACACGGAAAATCCGAGTTCTATCGGGCGCTGATCAATCACCTGGCCAACACCGACGACCAGTTCATCATGGCCCCGGGCGTGCGTGGCATGGTGATGAGCGTGTTTACCCTGCCGGGCTTCAACACCGTATTCAAAATCATCAAGGACCGCTTCTCGCCGTCAAAGAACGTCGACCGCGCCACGGTGATCGAGAAGTACCGTCTGGTGAAGAGCGTCGACCGGGTCGGGCGCCTGGCCGACACCCAGGAATTTGCCGACTTTCGTTTCCCGTTGAGCAAGTTCGACCCGGCGTGCCTGGAAGAGCTGCTTGAAGTGGCCGCGTCCACCGTGTCGGTAGAGGGCGACACCGTGCTGATCCGCCACTGCTGGACCGAACGGCGGATGACGCCGTTGAACCTGTATCTGGAGAACGCCAACGACGCTCAGGTCCGCGAGGCGCTGGAAGATTACGGGTTGGCGATCAAGCAACTGGCGGCGGCGAACATCTTTCCCGGCGACATGCTGCTGAAGAACTTCGGCGTCACTCGTCACGGGCGGGTGGTGTTCTATGACTATGACGAGATCTGCTTCCTGACTGAAGCCAACTTCCGGCATATCCCGCTACCGCGTACGCCGGAAGACGAGATGGCGTCGGAGCCTTGGTATTCGATCGGACCGCTGGATGTGTTTCCTGAAGAGTTTCCGCCGTTTTTGTTTGCTGATTCGGGGCAGCGCAAGTTGTTCGATCAGTTGCATGGTGAGTTGTACAACGCCGATTACTGGAAAAGCCTTCAGGAAGCCATTCGCGCCGGGAAGGTGATTGATGTGTTTCCTTATCGGCGCAAAGGCCTCGACAACGAGTAGCACCTCCCCCCTGTAGGAGCTGTGTAGGAGCTGTCGAGTGAAACGAGGCTGCGATCTTTTGATCTTGGTTCCTAAATGCAAGATCAAAAGATCGCAGCCTCGTTTCACTCGTCAGCTCCTACAAGGGATCTCGTTCGTCCTTTAAATCTGCGACAATCCGCCCCCTGCGCCACTAGACGACTTATTGCGTACCTGATGACTGACGAATCGCCCTCCATCGACAAACTGCTGAAAAACCTCGATCACGCCATGCTCGCCGACCGCCACCGGCTGCGGCGGCAGTTGCTTGAGCTGCGCAAGAAACCTGACGAGGCCAAGCTGGCCCAGTGGATGACGCGCACGCAGGCGTCCTGTGATCAGGTGCTGGCGCGGCGAGCCAGTCTGCCGGTGATTCGTTACGACGACAGCCTGCCGATCGCCGCCAAGCGCGACGAAATCAAAGCAGCGCTGCTCAAGCATCAGGTGCTGATCATTGCCGGTGAAACCGGTTCGGGTAAAACCACCCAGTTGCCGAAGATCTGCCTGGAAATCGGTCGCGGCCAGCATGGCCTGATCGGCCACACCCAGCCCCGTCGAATCGCCGCCCGCAGCGTGGCGAGCCGGGTCGCCGAAGAACTGGCGACGCCGTTGGGCGCACTGGTCGGCTATCAGGTGCGGTTCGAGGATCAGAGCGATTCCAACACCCTGATCAAACTGATGACCGACGGCATCCTGCTGGCGGAAACCCAGAACGACCGCTACCTCGAACGCTACGACACGATCATCGTCGACGAAGCCCACGAACGCAGCCTCAACATCGACTTTCTGCTCGGTTACCTGAAAACCCTGCTGCCGCGTCGCCCGGACCTGAAAGTCATCATCACTTCGGCGACCATCGACCTGGAGCGCTTCTCCAAACACTTCGATGACGCGCCGATTGTCGAAGTCTCCGGCCGCACCTTCCCCGTGGAAACCTGGTATCGCCCGCTGACCCTGGAGCAAGACGAAGAGGGCAACCGCGTCGAGGACGACTTGACCGTGGATCAGGCGATCCTCGCCACCCTCGACGAAATCGCCGCGTTCGAACGCAGCGAGCGCAAGAGCCCCGGCGATGTGCTGGTGTTCCTGCCCGGCGAGCGCGAAATTCGCGACGCGGCGGACATGCTGCGCAAGGCCCAGCTCAAGCACACCGAGATTCTGCCGCTCTACGCACGACTGTCGCCGGCCGAACAGCAGCGGATTTTCCAGTCGCACCCAGGCCGTCGCGTGGTGTTGGCGACCAACGTTGCGGAAACCTCGCTGACCGTGCCAGGCATTCGTTACGTGATCGACAGCGGCACCGCGCGCATCAGCCGTTACAGCTACCGCGCCAAGGTCCAGCGCCTGCCCATCGAAGCCATTTCCCAGGCCAGCGCCAACCAGCGTAAAGGTCGCTGCGGACGGGTTGAGCCGGGCATTTGCATACGCCTCTACGGCGAAGAAGATTTCATCGGTCGCCCGGAATTTACCGACCCGGAAATCCTGCGCACCAACCTCGCCGCGGTGATTTTGCAGATGCTGCATCTGCGCCTCGGCGAGATCACCGATTTCCCGTTTATCGAGCCGCCGGATGGCAAGGCCATCAGCGACGGTTTCAACCTGCTGCAAGAACTCTCGGCGGTTGACCGCAACAGCCAGCTGACGCCGCTCGGTCGCCAATTGGCGCGGTTGCCGGTGGACCCGCGCATGGGCCGCATGCTGCTGGAAGCGGCGAAACTCGGCAGCTTGCAGGAAGTGCTGATCGTCGCCAGCGCCATGTCGATTCAGGACCCGCGCGAGCGTCCGCCGGAACGTCAGCAAGCGGCGGATCAGGCGCATGCTCAGTGGAAGGATGTGGACTCGGACTTCGCCGGGCTGGTCAATCTGTGGCGCGGTTTCGAAGAACAGCGCCAGGCGTTGACCGCCAGCCCGCTGCGCAATTGGTGCCGCAAGAACTTCCTGAATTACCTGCGTCTGCGCGAATGGCGCGACTCCCATCGGCAGTTGAGCCTGATCTGCCGCGACATGCAGTTGAGCCTCAATAAAGAGCCGGCGGATTACCCGAAATTGCACAAAGCCGTGCTCTCGGGGCTGCTCAGCCAGATTGGTCAGAAAACCGAAGACGGCGACTACCTCGGCGCCCGTCAGCGGCGCTTCTGGATTCACCCGTCATCGGGCCTCGGTAAAAAGCGTCCGCAATGGCTGATGGCCGCCGAACTGGTGGAAACCACCAAGCTCTACGCGCGCATGGTCGCCAAGATCGATGCCGACTGGATCGAACCCTTGGCCGGGCACCTGATCAAGAAAAACCACTTCGAACCCCATTGGGAGAAGAAGCGCGGTCAAGTCGTGGCGTTCGAACAGATCACTTTGTTCGGGCTGATCGTGGTCGGTCGCCGGCCGGTGCATTACGGGCCGATCGACCCGGTGGTGTCTCGTGAGTTCTTCATTCGTGAAGGTCTGGTACGCGGCGAGATTCAGTCCAAGGCCAAGTGCCTGACGGCCAATGCGCAACTGCTGGAACAGCTCGACGAACTGGAAGCCAAGGCTCGCCGTCGCGACATTCTGGCCGACGAAGAAACCCTGTTCGCCTTCTACGAAGCGCGACTGCCGGCGGAGATCCACCAGACCGCGACCTTCGACAGCTGGTATCGGGTCAACAGCCAGAAAGACCCGCAGCTGCTGATCATGCGCGAAGAAGACGTGCTGGCCCGCGAGGCGAGTGAAGTCACCGCTTTGCATTACCCGGACACCCTGCACATCGGTGATCTGGAATTGGCGCTCAGTTACCACTTCGAACCGAACCATCCACGCGACGGCGTAACCCTGCGAGTGCCTGCGCCGTTGTTGCCGATGCTGCCGCCGGAGCGCCTGGAATGGCTGGTGCCGGGCGTGATCGAGGCCAAGTGCATCGCGCTGGTGCGCAACCTGCCTAAAGCCCTGCGCAAGAATTTCGTACCGGTGCCGGACTTCGTCAAAGCCGCATTGCAGCGCATGACTTTCGCCGAGGGCTCGTTGCCTCAAGCGCTGGGCCGTGAACTGTTGCGCATGACCGGTGCGCGGGTCAGCGATGAAGCCTGGGCCGAAGCATCGCAGCAGGTCGACAGTCATTTGCGGATGAACCTGGAAATCGTCGACGGCCAAGGCAAGTTCCTGGGCGAAGGGCGTGATCTGGCGGAACTGACCGCACGCTTTGCCGAAGCCAGTCAGGCTGCGTTGGCCGTGCCGCAAACCGCGAAAAACCAGCAACCGGTGGAGCCGAAAGTGTTTGCCGCCGTCGCCGAGAAAACCCAGCAGAAGATCGCCGGGCTATCGATGACGGTGTATCCGGCGCTGGTGGAAGAGAGTGGCACGGTCAAGGAAGGACGTTTCTCGACGCCGGCCGAAGCCGAGTTTCAACATCGCCGCGCCTTGCAGCGTTTGCTGATGCAGCAACTGGCCGAACCGGCGAAGTTCCTGCGCAGCAAGTTGCCGGGGCTGACCGAATTGGGCTTGATGTACCGCGACATGGGTCGCATCGACAGTCTGGTCGAAGACATTCTGCTGGCCAGCCTCGACAGCTGCATTCTCGATGGCGAAGATCCGTTGCCTCGCGATGGCGCCGGGTTGGCCTCACTGGCCGAACGCAAGCGCGATGGCTGGACCGAGCACGCGGAGCGCTTGGCCAAGCTAACGCTGGAAATCCTCAAGCTCTGGCACGGCCTGCAAAAACGCTTCAAGGGCAAGATTGATCTGGCACAAGCCGTGGCCCTGAACGACATCAAGCAGCAGCTCAGTCATCTGGTGTATCCGGGCTTCGTCCGGGAAACCCCGATGCAGTGGCTCAAGGAGTTGCCGCGTTATCTGAAAGCGGTCGAGCAGCGCTTCGAGAAAATCGGCGCTCAGGTGCAGAGGGACCGGGTCTGGAGCGGCGAATTGTCCGGCCTGTGGACGCAATATCAAACCCGCGCCAACAAACATGCTCAGGAAGGCAAACGCGATCCGCAACTGGAGCTTTATCGCTGGTGGCTGGAGGAGTACCGGGTTTCCCTGTTCGCCCAACAATTGGGGACCAAGGTGCCGATCTCCGACAAGCGCCTGAACAAGCAATGGACCCAGGTCGAACCGTAACGCCGATACTCTGTGACCACCGCGATCCCCTGTAGGAGCTGCCGAAGGCTGCGATCTTTTGATCTTTCTTTATCGCTGCACCAGAAGATCAAAAGATCGCAGCCTTCGGCAGCTCCTACAAGTAGCCGTGTTACCGCGTTTGATCCAGCAAAAGGCGCCAAAACCCAATGTTTATGGCAAACTTCGCGCCTATAAACGCCGGCCCCGCGGTTTTGAGCCTTCACAGGTCTGGGCGGATCGGAATAAAGCGATGCCAGGTTTGCGTCCCCTGACGGGAGCAGATCCTTTGTGTGTTGGTACGTCGGTGCCAACACTTTCTGCCTGAACAGATTAGAGAAACGACCATGCATAACGTCGTCATCAGCGGCACCGGCCTGTACACCCCGGCCAACAGCATCTCCAACGAAGAGCTGGTGCAGTCTTTCAATGCTTACGTCGCGCAATTCAACGCCGACAATGCCGACGCCATCGCACGCGGCGAAATCGAAGGGTTGACGGAGTCCAGCGCGGCGTTTATCGAAAAGGCGTCTGGCATCAAAAGCCGCTTTGTCATGGACAAGGAAGGCATCCTCGACCCGCAACGCATGGCGCCACGCCTGCCGGAACGCTCGAATGACGAGTGGTCGGTGCTTTGCCAAATGGCCATCGGCGCCGCCGAGCAAGCCTTGCAGCGTGCCGGCAAAACCGCCGCGGACATCGACGGCGTGATCGTCGCCTGCTCCAACCTGCAACGGGCCTATCCGGCCATCGCCATCGAAGTCCAGGAAGCCTTGGGCATCCAGGGTTTCGGTTTCGACATGAACGTCGCCTGCTCCTCGGCGACCTTCGGCATTCAGGCTGCGGCCAACAGCGTGCAACTGGGCCAGGCCCGGGCGATCCTGATGGTCAACCCGGAAGTCTGCACCGGTCACCTGAACTTCCGCGACCGTGACAGCCACTTCATCTTCGGCGATGCCGCGACTGCGGTGATCATCGAACGTGCTGACCTGGCAACGTCCAAGTACCAGTTCGACATCGTCAGCACCAAGCTGCTGACCAAGTTCTCCAACAACATCCGCAACAACTTCGGCTTCCTCAACCGCGCGGCGGAAGAGGGCATCGGTGCCAAGGACAAACTGTTCGTGCAGGAAGGCCGCAAGGTGTTCCGCGATGTCTGCCCGATGGTCGCCGAGCTGATCGCTACGCACCTGGAAGAGAACACGCTCAACATCAGCGACGTGAAACGCTTCTGGCTGCATCAGGCCAACCTCAGCATGAACCACCTGATCGTCAAGAAGCTGCTGGGCCGCGAAGCCACCGAAGAAGAAGCCCCGGTGATTCTCGACACCTACGCCAACACCAGTTCCGCCGGTTCCGTGATCGCGTTTCACAAGAACCAGGACGATCTGGCCGCCGGTTCGCTGGCTGTGCTCAGCTCGTTTGGCGCGGGTTACTCGATTGGTAGCGTGATTCTGCGCAAGCGCTGAGTTGGCCTTAAAAGATCGCAGCCTGCGGCAGCTCCTACAGGGTTAAGTAATCCCATGTAGGAGCTGCCGAAGGCTGCGATTTTTTTTTGCACAAACAAAAAGACTCGCACTGGCGTATCGGACGGATGATGGGGACCGATACACCAGCGCGAGTCTGTAAAAGCGGCTCGGGCTTCCTTGCCCGAGTCGTGTAGCGGGGAATCAGAACTTGGCTTCAGCATCCAGTTGCAGGGTGTTGATTTTCGAATCCCGCAGGGTGGCGTTGGTGTAGTCGGAGTCAGCCATGAAGTACGTCGCGCCGAGGGCGAAGTTCTTGTCGATCTCGTAGCTCACTTTCAGCTTGCTGCCGCGCGAACCGGTGAAACCGTTGGCGAAGTCGGAGTCGGTGAAGGCGCCAACCACCGAGTTACGCTGTACGTCGCGGTAGTTGTAGTCCACTCCGAAGCCGTAGAACTTGGTCTTGACGCCGGCCAACCAGCCCATGTCCTGATCGTTGCTCGCACTGTCGTTGTTGACAACTTGACCGTATAACGAGAGTGGCATTGGCAGGCCGCCAATATCGATCTGACCAAAGCCTTCGTACACTTTGAACTCTTCGCCCGCGCTGTTGCCGTTGATGGCCAGTGTGGCGGTGTCCTCGTCGTTGTCGTAAGCGTAGACACTGCCACCCAGCGTCATTTTCAGGTTATCAGTGATCGCGAAGCGCGCGCCCAACTGGCCAGCGTACAGACGCAGGTCGTGACGGAACTGCTTGCCTTCGCCGTCGACGTTGTCCTGGAGGGTGTAGTGGCCGGCGCTACCGAACAGCTCGGCCGTGCTGCCTAGCGGGTATTTGTAAGTCAGGGCCAGACCTTCCGGGCTGATGTCGTTATCCCAGATGATGTCACCCATGCTCACCCATGGTTGCGGCATCTTGCCGCCGATCAAGTGCAGATTCTTGATGGCAGTCGGGTGGTAGTCGACGTAGCCCTGGTCCAGCCAGATATCTTTTTTGGAGAAGTTGCCTTCCAAGCTCTGGTTGGTGGAGCGAGCATCGTTGTTGTTGCCAGTGGCGATACGAATGCCGGTGTCCACTTGCGGATTGATTTCGGTGTAGGCACCCAGGCGGACACGAATACGTTGACGATCCTGGTCGCCGGTGTTCGGTACACCATCGTTCTTGACTGTTTCCTGACGGAATCGAACATCGCCCTTGAACTGGGTCTTGGCAGCCCACGCCAGTTTCTGGTCGAAGGTACTCAGTTCATTGGTTTTCTTTGCAGTCGCCGCGATCTGCTCGTTGGTCTCTTGCTGAGCCTGACGGGCGATTTGCTGGTCTTTCTGATCCCTGGCCAGCTCGGCTTGCAGTTCGGTGTACTGCGCAGGCGAAATCGAGCCGTTTGCCTTGAGCATGTCGAGCAGTTTGGCGTCGACTGCGGCGCTGGCCGGAACACTCATGGCCAGCAGCAACCCACCACACAAGGCCGCCGCAGTTTTCGTGGAAGCAAGACGCATATCAATCTCCGAAGATGAGAGAGGATGACTGAGCCATCCAGGACACAACCGACCGTTGACGGGCGGAAAACAGTGGTCGGGCTAGAACCCGACGCTCTAAAAACAGGCGCCAGTATCGCGATGGTTTATGACAGAGCAGTGGCAATGTGATGGCATCTCGATGACGATACAAATATGGCGTACACCCTTATCCAGAGCCCTGTCGGCGGATTGCTCGTGTGGATTTTTTGGCGATGGGCGATACTCGCCGGGCTTTCACGCAAAGAAATAGGGAAGAACTGATGCCGCTGCAACGTCTGGAAAGTCTGTCCGAAATCGCGTCGCAGACGTGGGATGCCCTGGTGCCCGAGAATCAGCCCTTTCTGCGCCACGCCTTTCTCAGCTCGCTGGAAGACAGCGGCAGCGTCGGCCCTCATTCCGGCTGGCAACCCGAGCATTTATTGCACATCGAAGGCGATCGCCTGATTGCCGCGCTGCCCAGTTATCGCAAATGGCATTCCTACGGCGAGTACGTGTTCGACCACGCCTGGGCCGATGCCTGTGAGCGTGCCGGTATCGATTACTACCCCAAGCTGCTGACGGCTGTGCCGTTCAGTCCGGTCAGCGGCCCGCGTTTGCTGGCGGCCACGCTCGAGGACGGTTTCGAACTGTTGAAAAGCCTGCCGGGCTACCTTGAAATCGAACAACTCTCCAGTGCCCACATCAACTTCACCGACCCGTTCACTGACGCAGCCTTGGCCGAGCAGCCAGGCTGGTTGCAGCGAATCGGTTGTCAGTACCACTGGCAGAATCGTGGCTATCGGGATTTTCAGGACTTTCTCGACGTCCTCAGTTCGCGCAAGCGCAAGCAGATGCGCAAGGAGCGCGAACAAGTGGCGGGGCAGGGCATTGATTTCGAATGGCTTGAAGGTAGGCAACTCGATCAGGCGCAGTGGGATTTTGTCTATGCCTGCTACGCCAATACCTACGCAGTGCGTCGGCAAGCGCCGTATCTGACGCGGGAGTTTTTCAGTTTGCTGGCCGAGCGCATGCCAGAGTCGATTCGTGTGGTGTTGGCCAAGCAAGGCTCACGGCCGGTGGCCATGGCCTTCAGTCTGGTGGGTGGCGACAGTTTTTACGGTCGTTACTGGGGCTGTCTGGCGGAGTTCGACCGCCTGCACTTCGAGACCTGTTTCTACCAGGGCATGGACTACGCGATTGCCAATGGCTTCCAGCGTTTCGATGCCGGTGCCCAGGGCGAGCACAAGTTGATTCGCGGGTTCGAACCCGTGATCACTCATTCATGGCACTACTTGCGTCATCCCGGCCTGAAAGCCGCCGTCAAAGACTTCCTGCAGCAAGAGCGCGTTGGTGTGCTGGCGTATGCCGAGGAAGCGAGGACGGCCTTGCCGTACCGACAAGATTGATTTTTTGGATGTGGAAAGTCCAATGTGGGAGCGAGCTTGCTCCGGGCGGCGTTCCGACGATAGCGGTGTGTCAGGCGACTTAAACGGTGAATATTACGCCGCCATCGCGAGCAAGCTCGCTCCCACAGGTTTGGTGTCGCTCTCAAGGGTCAATCGATGCCGACAAATCCACCTGTCTGGTGCTGCCACAACCGCGCATACAACCCGCCATGGGCCAGCAGTTCGGCGTGGCTGCCGGTTTCGGCGATCTTGCCTTTTTCCAGCACAACCAGCCGGTCCATGCGGGCGATGGTCGAGAGCCGGTGAGCGATGGCAATCACGGTTTTGCCCTGCATCAGGGTTTCGAGGCTTTCCTGGATCGCCGCTTCTACTTCCGAGTCGAGCGCCGAGGTGGCCTCGTCCATGATCAGGATCGGCGCGTCCTTGAGCAGCACGCGAGCAATCGCAATCCGCTGACGCTGACCGCCGGAGAGTTTCACCCCGCGTTCACCGACGTGGGCATCAAAACCGGTGCGACCTTCGGAGTCCGACAACAATGGGATGAACTCGTCGGCGCGGGCCTTGTGCACCGCCTCCCAGAGTTCGGCGTCGGTGGCGTCGGGTTTGCCGTACAACAAATTGTCGCGGATCGAGCGATGCAGCAGGGACGTGTCCTGGGTGATCATGCCGATGCGCTCGCGCAGGCTTTCCTGGCCGACTTCGGCGATGTTCTGGCCGTCGATGAGGATGCGTCCGCCCTCCACGTCATAGAGGCGCAGCAGCAGATTGACCAATGTTGACTTTCCTGCGCCAGACGGACCGATCAGGCCGATTTTCTCACCGGGCTTGATGGTCAGGTTGAGGTCGCCGATGATCCCGCTCTTCTTGCCGTAGTGGAAATCCACGTGCTCGAAACGCACTTCGCCACGGGTGACCGCCAGCGGTTTGGCCTGCTCTCGATCAGTGACGCTGACCGGTTGAGAAATGGTCTGCAAACCGTCCTGAACCATGCCGATATTTTCGAAAATCCCGGTGACCACCCACATGATCCAGCCGGACATGTTGACGATGCGGATCACCAGGCCGGTGGCCAGGGCAATCGCGCCTACGGTGATCATCGACTGCGTCCACAGCCACAGGGCCAGGCCGGTGGTGCCGACGATCAGCAAGCCGTTCATGCTGGTGATGACCACGTCCATGCTAGTGACCACCCGGCCGGCCAGTTGGGCTTTTTCGGTTTGTTCCTTGATCGCTTCGCGAGCGTATTGCTGCTCGAAGTTGGTGTGGGCGAACAGCTTCAGGGTGGTGATGTTGGTATAGCCATCGACAATCCGCCCCATGAGTTTGGAGCGCGCGTCGGAGGACACCACCGAACGTTCCTTGACCCGTGGCACGAAGTAACAGAGGGCGCTGATGAAGGCGACGATCCAGGTCAGCAGCGGGATCATCAGGCGCCAGTCGGCTTCGGCGAACAGCACCAGCGAACTGATCGCGTAGATCAGCACGTGCCACAGCGCGTCCACGGCTTGCACAGCCGAATCGCGCAGCGAGTTGCCGGTTTGCATGATGCGTTGGGCGATGCGCCCGGCGAAGTCGTTCTGGAAAAAATTCAGGCTCTGTTTGAGCACATAACTGTGATTCTGCCAGCGGATCAGGCTGGTCATGCTGGGGCTCAGGGTCTGGTGCACCAGCAGGTCATGCAGGCCAACAAAAATCGGCCGAAAAACCAGGGCTACCACGGCCATCCAGGCCAGCTCGATGCCGTGTTCCTTGAAGAAATTTACGTTAGGGGTGCCTTGGGTCAGGTCGATGATACGACTCAGGTAACTGAACAGCGCCACTTCGATCAGCGCACCGATCAGACCGACGAACAGCAGGACGGCGAAACTCGGCCAGACCTGCTTCAGGTAATAGGTATAAAAAGGGAGGACCCGATCCGGCGGAGCGGCCGTCGGGGCATCGCGGAAAATGTCGATCAGTTTCTCGAAACGGCGATAAAGCATCAGTTCTCCGCCCGCGCACGGGCTCTCCTTTGAACAGTGTGAGCGGCGCACTCCGGCAACCGCTCAAGACTTCCTGTGTAGCTTAGTCGATGACTTTGGCTGACTTGATGAACACAGGGTCGGCTGGCACATCTTTCATGCCGCTTTTGGTAGTGGTCTGGGAGTTGACGATGACATCTACCACGTCCATCCCTTTGACGACTTTACCGAACACGGCATAGCCATCACCGCTGTCGAGGAAGTCATTGTCTTTGACGTTCACGAAGAACTGGCTAGTGGCCGAATCAGGATTAGAGGTGCGGGCCATGGACAGCGTGCCACGGACGTTATGCAGACCGTTTTTGGACTCGTTCTTGATCGGTGCCTTGGTTTCTTTCTGCTGCATTTGTTGAGTGAAGCCGCCGCCCTGGACCATGAAGCCCGGAATCACACGGTGGAAAATCGTGTTGTTGTAGAAGCCGCTGTTGACGTAATCAAGGAAGTTCTTGGTACTGATCGGCGCCTTGACCGGGTCCAGTTCGATCTCGATCTGGCCGTTAGTGGTTTCCAGCAGCACGTGCGGCGCCTTGGCGGGCGTTGCGGCCATCAGGTTGGCGGCAAACAGAACGGAGCCAGCGACGAGGGCGATTTTTTTCAGCATGGGTCAGTGATCCTGAGTGAGGTAGTGTCGACTGCGGTGAGAAACTCGAGCAGCGTTTGGTTGAACATTTCGGGTTGATCCAGCGGGGTGGCGTGGCGCGAATCGGCGATCACCACCAGCCGCGCATCGGGCAGCAGTTTTACATAGGTTTCTTTCAGCGAGACCGGTGTGTAGTCACGGTCGGCGCTGACGATGAGGGTTGGACAGGAGACCCTCGAAAGTCGTTCCTGAACCCCCCAGCCAACGATTGCATCGAAGCTGGCGAGATAAGCATGTTTGTCGTTTTTTGCCCAGCGCTCGGCCATTTTTTGGCGCAGGTCAGCCTGTTCGGGTTTGGGGAACAGCTTGCCGCCCAGGGCCGTGCCGATGGCGCCCAGACTGAGGACGCGCATCAGGCTCCAGCGCTTGAACCACTGCCAGTAATCGTCGCGGCTGCGCAGTTTGACCTCGGGCGCGCTGTTGACGATGCACAGGCTTTTGAGCAATTGCGGCTGATCCACGGCCAGTTGAAAACCGATCATGCCACCCATGGACAGGCCCACGTAATGAGTGGGGCCGAGGTTCAGGTGTTCAATGAGGGCGATCAGGTCGGCGCTGAACCCGGCGATGCTGTAGCGCTCACGGGGCTTGTCGGAGCGGCCGTGGCCGCGTACATCCGGGACGATCACCCGGTAGCGGGCCGACAGCGCCGGGATCTGCTGTTCCCAGTCCAGGGTGCTGGAACCCAGCCCGTGGACCAGCAGCAACGGCGTGCCGTGGCCATATTCCTCATAGTGCAGGTTGCAACCTTCGTGTTCGAAATAGGCCATGCGTACACTCCGTGTCAGGCTTGTTCTGGGGCGGCGAAAGGTGCATCCAGCGGCGCAGTGTCGAAAGTGCGCAGCAGTTCGATGAGAATCTGCGTGGCCGGACCCAAGGGTTTGTCCTTGTTCGAGTACAGGTAGAAGCTCGGGTTGCGGCTGCCACCCTGGTCCAACGGTAGCAGCTTAAGCAGACCTTCCTTGAGTTCCCGTTCGATCATGTGCCGAGGTAACCAGGCGAAACCCAGGCCGCTGCTGACAAAAGTTGCCGCGGTGGCCAGGCTGCCGACGGTCCAGCGCTGTTCCGCGCCGAGCCAGCCAACGTCCCGTGGCTGCTGGCGGCCGGAGTCGCGGATGACCACTTGCATCTGGGATTCCAGATCCTGGAAGTTCAGTTCGCGGTTCAGACGATGCAGCGGGTGTTCGGGGTGAGCGACAGCCACAAACTCTACGTCGCTCAATTCCGCGCCCAGATACCCGGGAATGCTGAAGCCAGTAATGGCCAGATCGGCCACGCCTTCGAGCAAGACTTCTTCTACCCCCGATAGCACTTCTTCGCGCAGACGCACCCGGCAGCCACGGCTTTGCGGCATGAACGCGGTCAAGGCGCGGACAAGACGGGCGCTCGGATACGCAGCGTCGACCACCAGCCGTACTTCCGCTTCCCAGCCTTGTTCCATGTGATGGGCCAGGTCTTCCAGCTGACTGGCCTGTTTCACCAGTTGCCGCGAACGGCGCAGCAGCACGCCCCCGGCTTCGGTCAGCACCGCTTTGCGGCCGTCGATGCGCAACAGCGGCACGCCGAGTTGGTCCTGCATGCGGGCCACGGTGTAGCTCACCGATGATTGCGAGCGGTGCAGCGCTTCGGCGGCCTGGGCGAAACCGCCGTGGTCGACCACGGCCTGTAACGTTCGCCATTGATCAAGGGTCACGCGGGGCGCTTTCATGAATAGCTCCTCTTGTCCTAAGCTGGCAGTCCTTATTGGAGACTGCTGAATGAAAAAGCTTTGTTGTGTGGTATCGGGTTGTGTGCTGCTGGCGATCCTGCCGCTGACGGCGTTTGCCTATCCGATCGACGTTGAAAAACAGCTGAACGGCTTGAGCATCGACTACAACGCGTATGACACGGATAGCGACATCGCCTCCATTCAGGTGAACAACTACGGCACCACCGATGCGGCCTGTAAGGTAGTTTTCAACAATGGCCCGGAAGCGCCACGCACCCGCAATATCGAAGTGGCCGCTGGTAAACACAAAAATGCCACCGCCAAGTTCAACCGAAGCATCATCAAGATGCGTATCAAACTGACCTGCACCCCCAAATGACATCAAGCGGTTGTGGGAGAGAGCCTGCTCGCGAAAGCGGTGTATCAGGCAACAGTGATAGCGCCTGACACGACGCCTTCGCGAGCAGGCTCGCTCCCACAGGGCATGCTCTGCTTATAAACGAATTTATTGATGGTTTATAGCAGTTATTTGTGCTTTTTCATCGATTAAACTCTGTTTAACCTTCACTCCATCGCCTTACAGCATTCTCAGATGGAGCCTACAAGCCATGTCACGTGTTCTGATCATCGAAAGCAGCGCCCGCCAGCAAGATTCGGTTTCCCGTCAACTGACCCAGACCTTCATCAGCCAGTGGCAAACCGCGCACCCGAACGACCCAATCACCGTTCGTGACCTGGCCGTCAACCCGGTGCCGCATCTGGATATCAACCTGCTGGGCGGCTGGATGAAACCTGCCGAGCAGCGCAACGACATCGAACAGGTTTCCCTGGAACGCTCCAACCAGTTGACCGACGAACTACTGGCCGCTGATGTACTGGTCATGGCCGCGCCGATGTACAACTTCGCCATCCCGAGCACCCTTAAAGCCTGGCTCGACCATGTGCTGCGTGCCGGCGTGACTTTCAAGTACACCGACACCGGCCCGCAAGGTTTGCTCAGCGGCAAGCGTGCCTACGTGCTGACTGCCCGCGGCGGAATCTACGCCGGCAGCCCGGCGGATCACCAGGAACCCTACCTGCGCCAGGTCATGGCGTTCATCGGGATCCACGACGTAACGTTTATCCACGCCGAAGGCATGAACCTGGGCGGTGACTTCCAGGAGAAAGGCCTGAACCAGGCCAACGCCAAGCTTTCCCTCGTCGCCTGAGGCTTTAATCGCCAGATAATCCCTTGATGTTCAAGTGACCTGGCGCAACCCCTTCAAGGCTTTACGCGCATCGAACCTCCCTTTGCACTTGTTGCTCCTGAGTGCTGTAGCCCGATTGAACGCTTTAGCGAGATCGGGCTTTTTTTTGCCCGGGATTTGTTGAATTGGCACATAAACCCTGTAGGAGCTGAGCTTGCTCGCTCCCACAGGGTTTTGTATTGCCTGACGGTTCGCGATAACGGGCAAAACCCGCTATCGTCGCCGCCATTCGAAACGAGGCGAGCATGGGCTATCTACTTTTTGTCACGCTGATTCAGGCGTTTTCCTTCAGTTTGATCGGCGAGTACCTGGCGGGTCATGTCGACAGTTACTTCGCGGTGCTGGTGCGAGTGGTACTGGCGGGGCTGGTGTTCATTCCGTTGACCCGCTGGCGTTCGGTCGAACCGGCATTCATGCGCGGCATGCTGCTGATCGGCGCGTTGCAGTTCGGCGTGACCTACGTCTGCCTGTACCTGAGCTTTCGGGTGCTGACGGTGCCGGAAGTGCTGCTGTTCACCATTCTCACACCGCTGCACGTGACCCTGATCGAAGATGCGTTGAACCGGCGCTTCAACCCGTGGGCGTTGGTGGCGGCACTGGTGGCGGTGCTCGGCGCGGCGGTGATTCGTTACGACCGGATCAACCCGGACTTCTTCATGGGTTTCCTGCTGCTGCAACTGGCCAACTTCACCTACGCCGCCGGGCAAGTGCTCTATAAGCATCTGGTGGCCCGCCATCCGAGCGATTTGCCGCATTTCCGGCGCTTTGGTTACTTCTACCTGGGGGCGTTGGCAGTGGCATTGCCGGCGTTTCTGTTGTTCGGCAAACAGAACTTCCTGCCCGAAGCACCGCTGCAATGGGGTGTGCTGGTGTTCCTCGGCCTGGTCTCGACTGCGCTCGGGTTGTACTGGTGGAACAAGGGTGCGTGTCTGGTGAACGGCGGGACGCTCGCGGTGATGAACAACCTGCATGTGCCGGTGGGGTTGCTGATCAATCTGCTGATCTGGAATCAGCATGAAGAGCTGGGGCGGTTGTTCCTGGGTGGGTCGGTGATTTTGATGGCGGTGTGGATCAGTCGGTTGGGCGTCAGGCGAGAAGTGCTGCCATTGCGGGAACGGCCATGACGGACCTGATCGCCGCCATCGAGCAGATCTACAAGCCCGCAGGCATGACATTAACGGATGAAGCTCGGCGCGAGGAGGCGAGTACCGAATACGGCGCCTGCCGCTTTGGCCTCGATGGCCAGGCGATGGTCTTCCGCGTAGCGAAAACCACGCCGACCAAGATTGGCCAGTTCGTCACGTTATGGAAGCGGCCAACGCCTGCCAGCGAGATTGCACCGCTCGACACCGGCGATGGCGTCGCTTTTGTGGTGGTGAGCGTTGCTGATGAAACCCATCGCGGGCAGTTTGTGTTTGACCAGAAGATACTCGCCACCAAGGGTGTCATGTCGATTGATGGCGAAGGTGGCAAGCGGGCGATTCGTGTCTATCCGCCATGGTCCAGACCCGTCGCCAAACAAGCGGTGAAGACGCAGCAATGGCAGCTCAAATACTTCCTTGCGCTTGACCAAAGCGGTGATGCCGACCCCGTTCAGGTACGCCGACTCTTCAAAAAATAGACCCCTAACCCTGTGGGAGCGAGCTTGCTCGCGATAGCGGTGTGTCAGATACATTGATGTCGCCTGACACTCAGCCATCGCGAGCAAGCTCGCTCCCACAGGGGGCGGTTACATAAGGTGTTTTTCCGGCTCGGGAATGTGGCTTGCACCCAACACCGCAGGCAATAACCCAGCCCGCAAATCCCCGCCACTGGGCTGCTGATAAAGGCTCAAGCCAAACTCCGGCAACACCGCCAGCAGGTAATCGAAAATATCCCCCTGAATCCGCTCGTAATCCGCCCACGCGGTAGTGCGGGTGAAGCAGTAGATCTCCAGCGGAATCCCCTGAGAGGTGGTCTGCATCTGGCGGACCATGCAGGTCATGTTTGGCTGGATTTCCGGGTGACTCTTCAAATACGCCAGTGCATAGGCGCGGAACGTCCCGATATTGGTCATCCGCCGACGGTTGGCCGACATCGCCGCCACATTACCCTGGGCTTCGTTCCAGGCCTTGAGTTCAGCCTGCTTGCGGCTGATGTAGTCGGTCAGCAGATGCACCTGGGACAGCTTCTGCTCTTCGTCATCGCGGATGAATCGCACGCCACTGGCGTCGATGAACAAGCTGCGCTTGATCCGTCGTCCACCGGATTGCTGCATGCCGCGCCAGTTCTTGAACGACTCGGACATCAGGCGCCAGGTCGGAATCGAAACAATCGTTTTATCGAAATTCTGCACCTTGACCGTATGCAGCGTGATGTCGACCACGTCACCGTCGGCGCCGACTTGCGGCATCTCGATCCAGTCGCCGACCCGCAGCATGTCATTGCTGGTCAGCTGCACGCTGGCGACGAACGACAGCAGGGTGTCCTTGTAGACCAACAGAATCACCGCCGACATGGCGCCCAGACCCGACAGCAGCAATAGCGGCGAACGGTCGATGAGGGTGGCAACGATGATGATCGCGCCAAACACGTACAAGACCATTTTCGCCAGTTGCACGTAGCCTTTAATCGAACGGGTACGGGCATGCTCGGTGCGCGCGTAGATGTCGAGCAGGGCGCTGAGCAGGGCACTGACCGCTAACAGCAGGAACAGAATGGTGAATGCCAGCGCGACGTTTCCGAGGAAGATCAGACTGGTCTTGCCCAGCTCCGGCACCAGGTGCAAGCCGAACTGGATCACCAGCGAGGGTGTGATCTGCGCCAGACGATGAAAAACTTTGTTATGCCGAAAGTCATTGATCCAGTGCAACGCGGGCTGGCGACCGAGCATTTTGGTCGCATGCAGAATGAGGTAGCGCGCCACTCGTCCGAGGACCAGCGCAATCACCAGCAATAGCACCAATGCCAGGCTGGAATGCAGGAGCGGGTGCTGATCAAGGGCACCCCAAAGGTCTTGGACGTTGAGCCAGAGCTGTTTGATATCCATGGGTAAAAACGGTTCTTCTGTAGGACGCGACGGGGCGATTAGAGCATTTAAGACGCTTTGGGTGACGTTTGAGGACAAAAGACGCAATAAAAAAACCACTGTTTAGCGCCGTTTGTATAAAGAAACTCGGCCTGAGCGCTCGAAACCGTTACCCTATGCAGCTGTTTTTTTGTATTTCTTCGAGGTAGCACCCGTGTTTTCCCAATTCGCCCTGCACGAACGCCTGCTCAAAGCCGTGGCCGAGCTTAAATTTGTCGAGCCAACGCCTGTGCAAGCAGCGGCTATTCCGCTGGCGCTCCAAGGGCGTGACCTGCGGGTGACAGCGCAAACCGGTAGCGGCAAAACCGCTGCATTCGTTTTGCCGATCCTCAACCGTCTGATCGGCCCGGCTAAAGTCCGCGTCAGCATCAAGACCCTGATCCTGCTGCCGACCCGCGAGCTGGCCCAGCAAACCATCAAGGAAGTTGAGCGTTTCGCTCAGTTCACCTTCATCAAGTCCGGCCTGATCACCGGCGGTGAAGACTTCAAGGTCCAGGCTGCCATGCTGCGCAAGGTGCCGGACATCCTGATCGGTACGCCGGGCCGGATGATCGAGCAACTGAACGCCGGCAACCTCGACCTCAAAGAAGTCGAAGTACTGGTCCTCGACGAAGCCGATCGCATGCTCGACATGGGTTTTGCCGAAGACGTCCAGCGTCTGGTGGAAGAGTGCACCAACCGCCAGCAGACCATGCTGTTCTCTGCCACCACCGGTGGTTCGGGCCTGCGCGAGATGGTCGCCAAGGTGCTGAACAACCCTGAGCACCTGCAGCTCAACAACGTCAGCGATCTGAATGCGACCACCCGCCAGCAGATCATCACCGCTGACCACAACCAGCACAAAGAACAGATCGTGAACTGGCTGCTGGCCAACGAGACCTACCAGAAGGCCATCGTGTTCACCAACACCCGGGCCATGGCCGACCGTATCTACGGCCGCCTGGTGGCGCAGGAATACAAAGCGTTCGTCCTGCACGGTGACAAAGACCAGAAGGATCGCAAGCTGGCCATCGACCGTCTGAAGCAGGGCGGCGTGAAAATCCTCGTCGCCACCGACGTCGCCGCTCGCGGCCTCGACGTGGAAGGCCTGGACCTGGTGATCAACTTCGATATGCCGCGCAGCGGCGACGAATACGTTCACCGCATCGGTCGCACCGGCCGTGCCGGCAACGATGGCCTGGCCATCTCGCTGATCTGCCACGGCGACTGGAACCTGATGTCGAGCGTCGAGCGCTACCTCAAGCAGAGCTTCGAGCGCCGCACCATCAAGGAAGTCAAAGGCACCTACGGCGGACCGAAAAAGGTCAAGGCCTCGGGCAAAGCCGTTGGCGTGAAGAAGAAAAAGGTCGACGCCAAGGGCGACAAGAAGAAAACCGGCGCCAAGGCCCCGACCAAACGCAAAATCGCCAACCGCCCGAAGACCGACGCCCTGTCGCTGGTCAGCAAGGACGGCATGGCGCCGCTGAAACGCCGCAAGCCGGAAGCGCCGGCTGCTGAATAAGCAGTTCTAGCGACCAATAAAAAAACCGGACAATGTCCGGTTTTTTTATGCCTGGGATTCCTTAGATGGATCAACCCTCGGCTTTTTTCTCCGCCGATCCCAGCTCCTTCAATCGCTGATCGATCAACTGGCACTTGTCCGGCAAATCCTTGCTCGCCGTCCCCAGGTCCATCTTCTGTAACTCGGCGTTGATCTCCTTGGCCTTGGCCGGATTTTGCTCGGTGAGCTTGGTCACTTCCTTGGCCAATTGTTCGCGCTTGGCGGTGGCTTCCTCGGGTGTGCAGGCCCAAGCGGGGAGGGCGCAGGCGAGGGTGGCGGCGAGGGTGAGTTTCAGCAGGGTTTTCATTGGGGTGGGCCTCGGTTCCGTGTCGGGCGGTTAATCGGTTGAGGCCGCGAGGTTGTGAAAGTTCACTCGTGATCAGCCCCCCCGTGACGGTGCTCGGAAACGTCCTACCTCTTCCAGACGCTTTCGACATCACTTCAAGACATTTCCCGCTGTTGCGCCGGAACCGTCCGGTTTAGGTGTTTCCGCTCGTCAATTACGCTCGCTGGATCCAACCATTCATTGACGCCAGAATAGTGGCCATCTAATATCGCGCCACTATTGTGCTATCAGTCTCCATTTCGAGGGATCGAACATGTACCCACCCGCCCTCGTGGCGAGGTTGTGCCTGGCTTTGCTGTGCCTTTCTCCGCTGAATCTTGCTCACGCAGCCCCCACCCCCGGTGAAACCGACCTCATCCGCGAACGCCAGGATCGCCTGCTCGAAGAGCAGCGTCGGCGTCTCGAAGAGCTCAAGGAATTACCCGGCAAGGAAGCCAAGCCTGCCGCACCGACGGCACCCGCTGATACCCGTTGTTTTCCGATCAAAGACATCGAACTCAAGGGCGCGGACAGTCTCTCCGAGAGCGAGAAAAATCGTCTGCTCAAGCCGTACATCGGCCAATGCCTGGGTGTTACCCAGCTCAACGAACTGCTGAAAGTCATCACCGACCACTACATCGAAAAAGGCCTGGTCACCAGTCGTGCCTACTTGCCGCAGCAGGATTTGTCCGGCGGGCATCTAAAGGTGCTGGTGGTCGAAGGCAAGCTCGAAGGCTTGAAAGGCGCGGAGGGCAGCAAGCTGTCGGACCGCGAGCTGGGCATGGCTTTTCCCGGCAAGACTGGCGAGTTGGTCAACCTGCGGGAAATCGAGCAACTGGTCGATCAGCTCAACCGTTTGACATCGAACCAGGCGCAGATGGAGTTGGCGCCGGGCAAGAACGTCGGTGGCAGTGAGGTGTTGGTCAAGAACACCCCGCAAAAGCCTTGGCGTGCCGGGTTGTCCCGCAGCAACGACGGCCAGCGCAGCACCGGCGAGCAGCAGTGGGGCACGACGTTAGATTGGGACAGCCCGCTGGGCCTGGCCGATCAATTGATGCTGCGTGGTGGCCACGACGCTTTGAGCGATCACCAGCACACCTCCAACAACGCGATGCTCAATTACAGCGTGCCGTGGGGCTGGTGGAACTTCAACTACACCTACAGCCAGAGTGAGTACCGCTCGCAGGCTCAAGCCAATGGTTTCAATTTCAAGCAGACCGGTGACAGCGAAAACCATCAGCTGCGCGCCGAGCGGGTGATCCATCGCGATGCTGTGAGCAAGACATCCCTCAGCACCGGTCTCTCTTACCTGCGCACCAACAACTTCATCGAAGACAGCAAGCTCAAGCTGAGCAGCAACCGCATCAGTGAAGCGCAGTTCGGCATCAACCACGGTCGGCGAGTCGGCAGCGCGTTCGTCAACATTGACCTCGGCATGCAGGAAGGCATCGGCGCATTTGATGCTCAGGGTAATGGCGATCCAGGTCCCGGCGAACCGAACGCTCGCTACCGCAAATACACCGCGACTGCGAGCTACCTGCAACCGTTCAAGGTGTGGGGAGAGTCGTTCAGTTTCAGCAGCCTGATGACCGGCCAGCGCAGTGAAGACGTGCTGTTCAGCCCGCAGCGCACCAGCCTCGGTGGGCAGTCGTCGATCCGCGGTTACAAGGATCAATCCTTGTCCGGCGACAGCGGCGGCTACTGGCGCAACGACCTGCGCTGGAGCCGTCCGGTGACCCTGGAATGGCTCCGCCCGGCGTTCGCCGAATACGGCACCAGCCTCGGCTACGACCAGGGCGTGATTCGCGGCGATCGCTACAACGGCGATCAGCACGGGCGCATGTCCAGCAACTCCGTGGAGCTGTTCGCCCGGGGGCAGCACCTGGCCGCCAGCGTGACCTTTGCCCATTCCCTGGAACGTCCGGACACCCTGACCGAGCGCGAAGCGCCGATCTATTTCCGCGTGGATTTCTTCCTCTAAATTCTGCTTTAAACGAGATTCGATCATGGACGTTCGCCAACTGGCCTTTCTGGCCGGCCAACCCGCTGCTGCCGTAAAAAACCGTGAACACTTCTGGGGTATGCCCAAGCGCGGGTTGGCGTTCCTGTTGGCCAACGTGATGTTCTGGCAACCAATGTGGGCCCAGGCCGAGGGGATCGTTGTGGCCACGCCGGGCACCAGTCTCGGTCAGGCGGGCAACGGGGTACCGATCGTCAATATCGCCACGCCGAATGGCACCGGGCTGTCGCATAACCAGTTCCACGATTACAACGTCGGCACCCAGGGTGTGATCCTCAACAACGTCGCCGCGCAGACCGGTGCGACACAACTGGGCGGCATCATCGTCGGCAACCCCAACCTGACCAACCGGATCGCGGCGCAAACCATCCTCAACGAAGTGGTCGGCGGCAGCCCGAGCCAGTTGCGCGGTTACACCGAAGTGGCGGGACAGTCGGCGCGAGTGATCGTCGCCAACCCGTATGGCATCAGTTGCAACGGTTGCGGTTTCATCAACACTCCGCGCGTGACCCTCACCACCGGTAAACCGGTGCTGGACAACGGTCGACTGGACCGCTTCCAGGTCGATCAGGGCAGCGTCTCCATCGACGGCTCCCGGCTGAACGCCAGCAACGTCGACCGCTTCGAAATCATCACCCGCAGCGCGAAGATCAATGCCGAGATTCAGGCGAAGAACCTGACGATTGTCGCCGGTCGCAACGATGTCAATGCGCAGAGCCTCAATGCCACCGCTCGCGCCGATGACGGCAGTGCCAAACCGCAATTGGCCATCGACTCGTCGGCGCTGGGCGGGATGTACGCCGGGGCGATCAAACTGGTCGGCACCGAGTCGGGTGTCGGGGTGAAACTCGACGGCAAACTGATCGCCAGCGGTGGCGATATTCAGCTCGATGCCAACGGCCACTTGAGTCTGGTCGACACCTCGGCGACTAACGGCGCGGTCAATGTCAAAGCTGCCAGTCTCGATGCACGCGGTCCGGTCTATGCGGGCACGGCGCTAAACGTACAAACCCAAGGCAACCTGAGCAACCAGCAAACCCTCGCCGCCCGCGATAGCATCACCCTGAGCGCTGGCGGGCAGTTGACCAACAACGGCATCCTCGAAGCCGGGGTCAACACCGACGGCAGCCGCAACGCCAGCGGCGATGTGAGCCTGACCGCGCAGAGCCTCAACAACACCGGAAAAAGCGTGGTGGCCAGCCGTAATCTGACGGTGAATACCGCACAGACCTTGAGCAACCAGGGCGGCACGCTGAGCGGGCAAAGCACCAACATCACCGCCGGGACGGTGGATAACCAAAACAATGGACGGGTGTTGAGCACGGGCGCGCTGAACATCGCGGCCAATCAGGTGCTCAACGCCAAAGGCGTGATCAACAGCACGGGCAATTTGACGGGCGCTATCGGTCAGCTGAACAACAGCAACGGCGAGATTTCCAGTACCAGCATCACCCGGCTCAACGCGATCACACTGAACAACCGCAACGGCCAGGTCCTGGGTGACCTTGGCTTGAACATCGACCTCAGCGGCGCGCTGGATAACCGCGATGGTGTGCTGGGCACGGGCAAGGCGCTGGACCTTAAAGCCGCCAGCCTCGACAACCGTGACGAAGGCGTGGTGGTCAGCGGCGGTAGCCTCACCGCGCGCATCGGCGGTTTGCTGGATAACCGGAACAAGGGCGAAATCACCGCCAAAGGCGCAATCGATGTACGCACCGGCAGCCTCGATAATCGCGGGGGCAAAGTCACCGGCAAAGACACGCTGACCGTCAGCAGCGACTCAGCCGATAATCGCGGCGGAGTGACCCAGGCCGACAAGCATCTGAAACTGCAGATTGGCCAACTGGATAACCGCGACAAGGGCTTGATCAGCGGCAAGGCCGGCATCGCCTATGACGGTACTCGCCTGGACAATAGCGGGGGCCTGCTGAGTGCCGTGGGCCCGGTCACCCTCAAAGCCGATGAAGTGCAAAACACGGCGGGGCGGATCTCCAGCCAGAGCGACCTCACCGCTATCATCGGTCTGTTGCAACAACAAGGCGGCGCACTGGTCGCCCAGGGCAACCTGAGCCTGACCGGCGCCACCTTCGATAACCGCCAGGACGGTCTGGTCGCTGCGACAAAAGCGCTGAAAATCGATGTTCAGCAGATCGACAATCGCGCCGGCAAACTGTCCAGCACCTTGGGGCTGACCCTCAACGCGGAGCACCTCAACAACAGCGACGGTGGGCGATTGCTGGCTGGTGGCGATCTGGTGCTGAAAGTCGGCCACCTGATCAACCAGACCACCGGCCTGATCCAGGGCCGCAGCACCAGCCGCATTACCGGTACTCATCTGGACAACACCGACGGGGTGATCGACAGCCGCGAGACGCTGAACATCAAGCTCGACGAGGCACTCGACAACACTCGGGGACTGATCCGCAGCGACCGCTCCCTGACGCTCCAGGCCGGTCAGATCGACAACAGCGCCGCGAAGTTGAGCAGCGCCGATAACGTCTCTATCACCAGCAAGGGTGTGCTGTTGAACCAGGGCGGCACGGTCACCTCGGACAAAGCCCTGACACTGGCCACGGGCAGCCTCGATAACAGCCAGAAGGGGCTGTTGTCCGGCAAGGCCGCCACCCGCGTCACCACCACCCGCTTAGATAACCATCAGGGTGGACGGCTGATCAGTGGGGACACCCTGGAGCTCACCGCCACCGAGGTGCGCAACAGCGATGGCGCAACCATCAGCAGCGAGGGCAACCTTACCGCCAGCGTCACCGGCCTCAGTCAGCAAGGCGGGGAGCTGTTCAGCAAGGCCGGCCTGCGCCTGGACCTGAACCACGGGCAGTTGAACAATCAGGGCGGGTACGTCCATGCCACGGGCCCGTTGGTGCTCAACAACCTCAAGGACGTCAACAACCAGAAGGGCGAAATCTCCAGCGCCCAGGCCTTCACACTGGCTGCGCAAAGCCTCGATAACACCGGCGCCAAACTGATCAGCGAGCAACGCCTGAGTCTGCGTGTCGCACAGTTGTTGAATGATGCCAAAGGACTGATTTCTGCCAGCATCCTCGACAGTCACGGAGAACGACTGAGCAACACCG
Source organism: Pseudomonas sp. NPDC098740 (assembly GCF_044760065.1). NCBI lineage: Bacteria > Pseudomonadati > Pseudomonadota > Gammaproteobacteria > Pseudomonadales > Pseudomonadaceae > Pseudomonas > Pseudomonas sp. NPDC098740. Next base: position 129,921 of record NZ_JBIWAM010000006.1, read on the forward strand.
ACGGGTTGATCAGCAGCCGCGGCGCCCTTGATCTGAACGTGGTCAACGGCTTTGATAACCAGCGCGGCACTGTCGCGGCTGATGGTGAATTACTGCTGGCGGCCGGCAGTCTCGATAACCGTGCAGGGCACATCACCGGTAAGCTGGATGTGCGCGCGACGGTCAACACACTGGACAATCAAAACGGTCAGATGATCGCCACCGGCGCCCTGGATCTCACCGGTTCGACCCTTGATAACCGTCAGGACGGACTGGTAGGCGCGACAAAAGCGCTGACACTCAAAATCGACGCCATCGATAACCGAGGTGGCGAACTCTCCAGCCAGACCGGCACCCTCACCGTTGACGGTTCGCACCTGAACAACAGCGACGCAGGCCTGATCGAGGCGAGCGATCTGCGCTTGAATGTTGGTGAGGTCCTGAACACCAACGGTGGCTTATTGAATAGCCTCTCGGGCCTGGCGCTCACTGGCCAGCATCTGGACAACCGCAACGGCCAGCTCAAGAGTCAACAGCACCTGAGCCTCGATCTGTCGGGTGACCTGCGCAATCAGCAGGGCAAGATCAACAGCCAGCGCGAGCTCAACCTCAAGGCGGATGCCATCGATAACAGCGGTGGCGCGCTCACCAGTGCCGAAGCCCTGGATCTCAGCGCCAAGGGTGCCCTCACCAACGTTGGCGGCAAGGTGGTGACTGATGCGGCTCTCGTGCTGCGTAGCGCCAGCCTCGACAACCGTGAGCACGGGGTGATCAGCGCCAAAGGCGTGGCGCAGGTTCATACCGGCGATTTCGATAACAGCCAGAACGGCAGCCTCGACAGCGGCGATACCCTGGACTTGCGCACGGCGCAGTTGACCAATCATCAAGGCCGAATCGCCAGCGAAAAGGCCCTGACTGCGAGTGTCAGCGGGCTTGATCAGCAAGACGGCAAGCTGTTCAGCAACCAGTCCCTGAGCCTGGACCTGAATCACGGGCAACTGAACAACCAGGGCGGTTTCATCCACGCGCCGGGTCAACTGCTGCTCACTCACCTCGACGGCGTCGATAACCGGAACGGAGAAATTTCCAGCGACGAAGCCTTTCATGTGGTCGCCAATCGACTGAACAACGATGGCGGCAAACTGCTCGGCAACCAGGCGTTGACGCTGCACATCCGCAATACCCTGACGTCGATCAAAGGCCAGATCGCGGCCGCTGCCCTGAAGGTCAGCGCTGCCAGCCTGGACAACACCGCGGGTAACCTCACCAGCCGCGGCGATCTTGAGCTCGCGGTGCACGGGACCCTGGTCAACCAGAACCAAGGACTTATCCAGGCCATCGACGGGCTGAACATCCGCAGTGCGGACCTGAACAATCGTGGCGGCAGCCTGTTGGGCGGCACCGCCGTTACCCTGTCGGCGATGGCGTTGGACAACAGCGCCGTTGGCCTGATCAACAGCAAGGGCACGTTGAATCTCAACGCGACCTCGTTGGACTCGAGCGCCTCGGGTGAAGTCTCGGCCAACGGCGACATGACCCTGAACCTGAATGCACTCACCCAGGTTGGTGGACGTTTGCTGGGTGATAGCGCCCTGACGTTGAACCTGGCCGGTGGCGATCTGGACAACCGCCAGGGCCGGTTGACGGCCCAAGGCCCGCTGACCATCAACCAGTTGCGCGATCTGAAAAACCAGAACGGCGAACTGTCCAGCCGGCAGGGGTTCGCGTTGCTCGCACGCAACGTGGACAACAGCGGCGGCAAGCTACTCAGCGACGCCCGACTCGGCCTCACGGTTGCCCAGTTGATCAACCAGAACGGTCTGATTTCAGGCTTGCAAGGCCTGGGGGTCGAAGCGACCAGCCTGGATAACCGCAACCACGGTACGCTCTCGAGCAAGTACGGCGACCTGAACGTCGACCTCAAAGGCACCGCGCTCAACAGCAATGCCGGGGCGCTGGTCAGCAATGGCACCCTCAAGCTCACCGCCGCCAGCCTGGACAACAGCAACGGCGGGGTGGTCTCCAGCCTCGGCAGTCAGCAACTGAACATCGCCGGTGACCTGAACAACGCCGACGGCGGGCAGATCGACAGCGATGGCACCCTCAACGTGCACGCTGCCAACCTTAACAATCACGCCGGCAAAATCAGCGCACTGCAAGACCTGGATATCACCGCGGGCAGCCTGGACAATAGCGCTGGCACGCTCTCGGGCAAGGGCGCTATCAACCTCGATTTGCTGGGCAACCTAAGCAACGTTCAGGGGGTTCTTAACAGCAATGGGGCGCTGCTGCTCAAGCACGCGGCGCAGATCGACAACCGTGGCGGCAAGCTGATGAGCCAGCGCCTGCTGACCCTGACCGCGGACAGCCTGGACAACCGCGATCACGGCACCGTCGCCGCCAATGAGCAAACGACGCTGACGCTCGCGGGCGCGGCGCGCAACAGCAATGGCGGTCTGATCTACAGCCGTGACGCTGGCCTGAGCCTCAAGGCCGCCAGCCTCGATAACGCCAAGGGCGCGATCCAAAGCCAGAAAGCCTTGAATCTGGAGATTCTCGGCGACGTCGATAATCAGAGCGGCAAGATCATCGTCCAAGACGAAGACCTGATGCTCAGCGCCACCAACCTGGACAACCGCGGTGGCGCGTTGTCGAGCATCAAGGGTGCGCTGGAGGCCAAGGTCTCCGGCGTGCTGCGCAACGGTTATGACCTGAACAACAACCGTCAGGGCGGGATGATCGAAGCCCAGCGCCTGACGCTGCGAGCCTTGGCCGGACTGGACAACAACGGCGGCCGCATCGCTGCGCGCACTGCCGATGCCTCCGTCCACACCGCTGACTTGAACAACCGCAACGGCGCACTTTTGTCCGGCGGCCAGATACGCATCAACGCTAACGGGCTGGATAACACGGCCGGTCAGATAGGCGGCCAACTGATTGATTTGAGCCTCAACGCCGCCCTCAACAACCAGCAAGGCATCATCGAAAGCGACAGCAATCTCGCGGTTCGCGCCAGCAGTCTCGATAACCGCAATGGCCAAGTGCGCGCCACCGGCGGCGCGGGCAAAACCGCGTTCCAGATCGGCGGCCTGTTCGACAACCGCAATGGTCGACTCGAGGTGGTCAACACCGACCTGAGCCTGGCCGTTGGTGGCTTTCAGAACGTCGGCGGTAGCGTGTTGCATTCCGGCACCGGTGAGTTCGACATGACCACCGCCAACATCCTCGGTGCCGGCGGCACCCTCGTCACCCGCGGCGGCATGACACTGAACGCGGACTCATGGTCCAACAGTAGCGTCATCCAGGCCGGGCGCTTGAAGGTCAACGTCAACAACTTCTACCAGAGCGCCAGCGGTCAGTTGCTGACCTCCGAGCGTCTTGAAGGTAGCGGCGGTAACTGGACCAACGATGGCCTGATTGCCAGTGACGGCAGCTTGAACCTGCAACTGACCGGGGTTTACGGAGGCAACGGGCGCCTTAGCAGCCAGGGCGATCTCACCCTGGGTGCGGCGCAATTGAACCTGCCAAGTGCAGCCAGCCTGGCGGGCGGCGGCGATACGCGCATCAACGTCGGCGGGCAACTGAACAACTTCGGCCGTCTGAGCTCACGCGGCGCGCTGATGATCGACGCGGGCAGTATCAGCAACCGCGGGACCCTCGCCAGCGGCCAGGGCATGACTCTAACAACCGGGGACTTGCTCAACGCCGGGATCAGCGCCACCGAACACAGCCTGATTTCCAGCGGCGGTGACATGCAGTTGTTGGCCAACACCTTCAACAACCGCTACGCCGAGGTCTACAGCATGGGCCGCTTGTTGATTGCGGCGAATGCCGGGCAAGCGCAATCGAGCCTGCTGGAGAACCGTTCGGGTTCGATTGAAAGCGTCGGCGACCTTACCATTCGGGCCATGACGGTCAAAAACGTGCGGGACATCCTGACCGTTTCAGGCCATGAGAAGTACTTTGCCGAAATTCATGAAATCCCTTGCGCGCCGTTTGGCAAATGCCATGTCAAGAGCAGCGGCGGGCGACGCAATGCGGTCTGGCAGGTCACTGAACGTGATCGACTGATCGTAAGTGAAAGCAGTGATGCATCGAGCATCATGAGCGGCGGTCGACTGAACATCGGTGCCCAACAGTTGAGTAACCAGAGCAGTTCCATTGCCGCCTCGGGTGACCTGGCGATCAATGCTGCGAGCATCGAAAACCTGGGGGTCGAGTCCAAGGACCTGGAAACGATCTCCATCAAGTACAACCACGTTTACGAGTTCAAGGGTGCGAAAAAGGCCGTCGCCAAATTCAACGCCAATAACAAAGGAAAAGTTTCCGCCACCTTTGAGGCGGACATGGCCGCCTTCAACAAACTGATGACAGGCGGCACGATCTCGGTCAAGAGCCATGACCTGCCGGGCAGCGGCCTGACCTACGACGCAATCATTCAGTCCGGTGCTGCCGTCCAGCTCACCGCCTCGCAAAACATCAACAACAGCGTGGTGCGCGGCTACTACGCGTACGTCGGTGGCGGCAAGAAAACCGGCGACACCAGCGTCGGCAGCCAGTATTCGACCCCTATCTACATCAACTCCCAGCTACCGCCAGATTTGGCGCAGCAACAGGTCAACCCGTTGACGTTGCCGGGCTTCAACTTGCCTGCCGGGCAAAACGGCATGTTCCGGCTCAGTGGCCAGGGTGCGAGCGCTACCGCGCCGACCCAGGCCAACGTTGCACCGCAAAGCTGGACCATGGGCAGCGCCAGCCTGAGCCTGGCGCAGCACACGCAACAACTGCCGGTCAGCCAGGGGCGCGTCATTCAAGTAGGTGACGTGGCCGCGGTGGCCGCCAGCGAGCGTCAGCTGGACGCCATTGCCCGGCAGAGTGTCGGCGTCGATGTCAGCTTACCGAGCTTTGTCACGACGATCCCGGCGGACGGCGCCAGCGCCAACCTGCCATTGGCTAACCGTACCAGCCTTGGCTCACAGAACCAGACTATTGCCCGGGTTCAGGGGTTGCCGTCGGCAATCCCCCCGTCCAATCCGCACAAGTACCTGATCGAAACCAACCCGGTGCTCACCGACCTCAAGCAATTCATGAGCTCGGATTACCTGCTGTCCAACCTCGGCTACGATCTGGACAAGAGCGCCAAACGACTGGGCGATGGCCTCTATGAACAACGCTTGGTCCAGCAAGCGGTGGTGGCCCGTACCGGCCAGCGATTCATCAATGGCCAGACCTCCGACGAAGGCTTGTTCAAATACCTGATGAACAACGCCATCGTCAGCAAGCAGCAGCTGGACCTGGCGGTGGGTGTCACCCTGACTTCGCAACAAGTGGCCGCGCTGACCCACGATATCGTCTGGCTCGAAGAGCATGAGGTCAACGGCGAAAAAGTACTGGTGCCCGTGCTTTACCTGGCCAATGCCAACCAACGCCTGGCCTCCAACGGCGCCCTGATCGCCGGCAAGGACGTGTCCCTGATTGCCGGCAAAGACCTGATCAATGCCGGCACCTTGCGCGCCAGCAACAATCTGTCGGCCTCGGCGGGCAACGACCTGGTCAACAGCGGTCTGATCGAGGCCGGCAATCGTCTTGACCTGCTGGCCGGCAACAACCTGGTGAACAAGACCGGCGGCATCATCGCCGGTCGCGACGTCAGCCTGACCACCCTGCGTGGCGACCTGATCAACGAACGCACCGTCACCTCGCACCAGAGCGCCAGCGGCGATCTGAAGGACCGTCACGACTTCCTCGACAGCGCCGCGCGCATCGAAGCTGCCAACGACCTGACCCTCAACGCCGGGCGCGACCTCAACAACACCGGTGGCGTACTGCAAGCCAAACGCGACACCACCATCAACGCAGGCCGCGATGCCAACCTCGTCGCAGTGGAAGAGCAAAACAGTGAAACCCGCAGCCGCTTCCTGCGCGAAACCATCACCCAACACGGCAGCGAAATCACCACCGGCCAAGACCTCAGCGTCAGGGCCGGTCGCGACCTGACCGCCATCGCCAGCCAGATTGAAGCCAAGCGCAACCTCAGCATGGACGCCGGGCAAAACCTCACCCTGGCGTCTGCGGCGGATGAGAGTCACTCGTTCTCCAAGAGCAAGAAAGTCACCAGTCAGCGGGATCATGTAAGCCAGGTGTCCACCAACGTCACGGCGGGCGGCAATGTGGCGTTGAGTGCGGGTAAGGATCTGGATTTGATTGCCAGTCGGGTGAGTGCGGGGGATGAAGCCTATCTGTTTGCGGCTAATAACCTGACGCTCCAGAGTGCAGAGGACAGCGATTACAGCTTCTACAGCAAGACCAAGAAAAGCTCATCGGGCAAGAAGAGTCGACTCGATGAAGTGGCCAGCACCACCAACATTGCAAGCGCAGTGACCTCCGGCGGCAACAGTACGCTGCTGGCCGGTAAAGACATGCTGATAAAAGGCAGCGAGATCGCGGCCGATAAAGGCGGTGTGCAACTGGTGGCCGGCAATGACATGCAGGTCGTTGCGGTCACTGATTCGAACAGCGCCCGCCACGAAAGCAGCTCAAGCAAAAGTAGTTGGGGCGGCTTGAAGTCGAGCAAGGTCAAGGATCAGCTTTCTGAGACGCAAACCACTGCTGTCGGAAGCGTGATCTCGGGCAATACTGTGGATGTCGCTGCTCGTCGTGATGTAACGGTGACTGGGTCGTCATTAGTCAGCACCCAAGACCTTAAGGTTGCAGCGGGACGCGATCTGACCATTAATGCAGCGGAAAATACATTCACCCGTAACGAACTGCACAAGGAAAAGAACCGTGACCTGACGGGTGTACTGACGGCCAATAACCTTGGCGTCGATGACATTACAGGCAACCAGCACCTGTCGGTCAGCAGTCAGAACCATACCGGCAAGTCATCCCAAACCACGTTGACCGGTAGCACAATTGGCTCCAGTGCAGGGAACGTCAGTCTGTCTGCGGGACGCAATCTTGGGGTCATTGCCAGTGATCTGGTCAGTACTCAAAACATGACCCTTAATGGCTCGAACGTGACCATTGCCGCAGGCATGGAAAGCGCGAGTCAGAGCAGCACCGACAAATCCAGCAGTCTCGCTGTTGGGCGAGTAATCGGGGGGGCTGTCGTCGATACTGCCAATAGCATTCGAGCGGCGGTTAAAGCGGCCAACGATGCCGACGACCCTCGACTCAAGGCAGTGAAGTTGGCTCAGGCAGCGCTGGCGGCCTACAACCTCAATGGAATGGCATCCCAGACTGCCGGAGAGAGTTCGGGTTTCAAAGACAAACAAGGTGGAACTGCCAGCAACGGTTCGTTGATAAAAATTGGTACAGAACTCGCCAACACTCATAGCAAAAGTACCAGCGAGTACACCAGCCAGACCGCCAAACAAAGCACGCTCAACGCCGGTAAAGACCTCACCATCACCTCTGCAGGCAACGCAGCAGGAACCCTTGGTGATATTCATGTTGTGGGTAGTAGCCTGAAGGCGGCGAATACCCTGTTGCTAGCAAAGAACGACATCACCCTTGAGAGTGCGCGGAACACCGCAGACTGGACCAACAACAATACCAACAACAAAACCAGCATTGGCGCCAGTTTCAATATCGGTCAACAAAATGGCTTCACCCTGGACCTCGGAGCGCAGATTGCCAAAAGCATGGGGACTGGGAGTTCAGTCACCCAGGTCAACAGTACGCTGGACACTGGATCGCTGTTGCTGCGTAGCGGCAACGACACCACCCTGGCTGGTGCTCAGGTGCGTGCTGACAGTATCCAGGCGTTGATCGATGGCAACTTAAATATTATTTCTCGTCAAGACAGCGAGACACAGAAAAACAAGCAAGGCAGCGGCGGTTTCGGCGCCAGCATTTGTATTCCTCCCTTCTGCTACGGTTCAACGGCGACGGCATCTGCAAGCCTTGCCGCGGGCAATATGAGCAGTGAATACAAGCAGGTTACCGATCAGAGTGGTCTATTTGCCGGTACGGGTGGTTACAGCCTTGATGTTGGCAAAAACACCACACTACAAGGCGCGGTTATTGCGAGCCAAGCCTCTGCCGACAAGAACCTGCTTATCACCGACCGGTTGATCGTCAGTGACATCAAGAATGTCAGCGAGATCAACAGCCAATCTGCTGGAGTGAGCGTCTCTGGCAGCTATGGTGGCGGAGCAGCAAGTGCATCAGTGGGCGGTTTGTCTGGTATTGCGCTGGAAGAGTCTGATCACAGCAAAACCCGCAGTGCGGTCAGCGAAGGCACGATCATTGTGCGCAACACCGAGGGCGCAAATGATCTGGTCGGGCTGAACCGCGATACCGCAAATGCCAACGATACGCTTGATAAACCTGACCAAAAAGCCATGGAAGAACGCATGGAGCTTGTAAGAAGTTCCATGGAACTGGTCAAAGGTGTCGGCGACGCAATTACTGCGGCAAAAATCAAAGAAGCTAACGATCCCGATAGCGAAACTTCAAAAGCAGCACGTCAGAAACTGCTCGACAACGGGGTAGTCGATCCGAGTAACGAGCAAGTCGCCAAACAAGTTCAGAATGATTACGGCGTCGGCAGCAGTTTCCAGAAAGCCAACCAAGCGGTGACGGCCATCGTTCAAGGGCTGATTGGCGGAAATATCGGCGGTGCTCTGGCGGGCGCTGCTGCGCCTTATCTGGCGCAAACGGTCAAGGACATGACGGATGGGGACGGAACAGCCAATTTAATGGCCCATGCGGTTTTGGGCGCAGTGATCGCCAGAGCAGGTGGTAATTCGGCGTTAGCGGGGGCGGCTGGCGCAGTCGTCGCCGAGGGAACCGCACGGCTGATCAGGGAAGAGCTTTATGGTGGACTCAGCAACGAAGAGCTGACGCAAGAGCAGAAGCAAACAATCTCTGCATTGGCCACATTGGCTGCCGGGATTGCGGGTTCAGTCACAGGCAAGGATGCGTTATCTGCTGTGGCATCAGCTCAGGTTGGGAGGAATGCCGTAGAAAACAATTTTCTGAGCCCGGCTGACCAGACGTTGCTGGATCAACTTCGGCAACAGCGGTTGGGCAGGGATACTCGCGTTTCCGTTGCTCAGAAACTGGTCGCGTTGGATAAGCTGGATCAAATCTCAAATGCACTGATGGAACGCTATCGTCGGCACCCTGAGACGATGTCCGATGCTGACAAGGTTCAGCTCAACAACTATCTGCAGGAATATACCTACGCACTGATAAATGCTTATGGCCCAGAGGTGGCGCAGGCAAAAATTGATTCTCTAACAAGAAGTGGGCCGTTAAAGCAAAGCGATACCGTCGCCTATGCGAGCTACAGCGCGGAAAAGCAGGCTTCGTTGGATAGACTGTACCCAGGCGGACTCGTTGAGCAGATGAGTCGCCCGCTGAGTCAAAACGAGCAGCTTTATCTCGACTCCCTTGGCACGCTGCGCATCAATCAGAACTACCAGGCGCTTGCTGATGTAGGCACTCCCGCGCTGTATGTGATGAGCGGTAGCTTGGGGCTGGGTATACGCTTGGTTGCTGCCGAAAGCGGAGCGCTTCAGATCGTGTACGGTGGGGTGCAAGCCTACAATGGCGACACGTGGGCTGCGGCCGGCAACATAGTGATGGGCGCTCTGAACATTGCTGGTTCAGGGGTGAATGGGGTTTTGAAGGGGGGGGGTGGTAGTGGTGCAAAAGGGACTGTCTCTAAAAATCCAAATGCAACCAGTGCGCTTACTGACTCAGAGGCGGGTACGCTGGTTGAAAGGAATGTTTTGGAGGCGAGTCCCAAAGTAATAAATCAAGCCGAACCAGAAGTCCTTGCAAAGGTTAATAACGGACGCAGCCCATATTCTGAGTTAAACGGTGCAATTGGGGAGGCTCGTGGCTGGAGTCAGGCTATTGAGTCAGGGCAAACACCTATTTCCGGACCTGGAAAAGCGTCACTACCAGGTGCAGATTACATTACGTATGATCCATCATCGCGATCTGTGATCGTCTGGGACGCCAAATATCGTGCTCCTGGCGGAAGCTATCCGACCTCCTTGTCAGATTCAAAGTTACAGGCCTGGCAATCAGAGATCATAAACTCTGTTAAAAATATGCCGGAGGGACAGGCCAAAATAGCCGCAGAGAACGCGCTTAAGGCTGGCAGGGTCGAAGGTCGAATATTCAAATGGCCACAATAGGTTTGAGGTATTTAAGATGCAAGAGTGGTCATCGCTGTGCAAGTTAAAGGTTGGGGACGCCGTCGATGTACGAGAGCAATGCGTTCTTGCCATGGAAGATGGTGCATACAAAATATCAGACGATCAGTATTTTTTAGCTGATGCTTTTTTTGATGAGGGAAAGGAAAAACTTCGTTTGCTATCCCTCTACTGGGCCTGCAGTGAGCCTGCATTTCGGAGAGCCTACTACAGGGATGTTGAAAATGATGACATGGCTGTACGCCCGCCGCCGTCTGAATTGCTTCCAATGGAGGCGGGTGGGACCTATAGTCAGATAAAAAATGCTCTTAGTTCTCTTGGTTCTGACAAGTTTATGGAGTACGCCTCTTATCGTGTGATGTCTGATGGCGCATTTGTTCATAAGAGCTTAGAAAGTTCATCGGCTGTTTATTATTTTCGCTTGCCTGATATTGTTGATGATGAGCTGCCTTACGCGATATTGTGGAAGCTTTTTAGTGCGTGAATTAGCGAGGAACAGCGCCCTGTTGCCGGGGTAAAGTGGTGCAAAAGGTGGTAAGGCAGTTCCTGATTTTTACACCAGAGTATCTGGAGAGACCATTCCTTCAGCGGCTTTGAGTGCATTTGCTGGGGTGGAGTAGCCTAAATCGCAATCTTCAGCTTTGCCTCGGCCAACGTTTCATCGATGGCCTCCGACGAGGGCCTGTTCAAATACCTGATGAACAACGCCATCGCCAGCAAGACGGGCTCAACCTGTCGCTCGGCGTCAGCCTGACCGCCGAGCAAGTCGCGGCACTGACCCACGACATTGTCTGGATGGAAAACGCCGAGGTGAACGGTGAACAAGTGCTGGTGCCGGTGCTGTACCTGGCCAACGCCGGCACCTTGCGCGCCGCCAACAACCTGTCGGCCACCGCCACCAACGACCTGGTCAACAGCGGCCTGGTGGAAGCCGGTAACCGCCTCGACTTGCTGGCCGGCAACAACCTGACCAACAAGGCCGGTGGCGTCATCGCCGGTCGTGACGTCACGCTCACCGCCACCCGTGGCGACGTGATCAACGAACGCACCGTCACCACCCACGAAAGCGGCAGCGGTTATCGCGACGAACGCACCGACTTCGTCGACAGCGCCGCCCGCATCGAAGCGGCCAACAGCCTGACCATCAAGGCCGGGCGCGACGTCAACAACACCGGCGGCGTGCTGAAAAGCGGTGCGGATACCACGATCACTGCCGGCCGTGACGTCAACCTCACTTCCGCTGAGCAGGTCGCCAGCGACGAGCGTGGGCTGCACCGTGATCAGACCATCACCCAATATGGCTCAGACGTTGATGTGGGGCAGGACCTCAAGGTGACTGCCGGCCGTGACCTGACGGTCATCGCCAGCCAGATCGACGCCAAACGCGATGTGAGCATGAGCGCTGTCGGCGACCTGACACTGGCCTCGGCGGCGGACGAACAGCATTCGTACAGCAAGAGCAAGAAGGTCACCAGCCAGGAGGATCATGTCAGTCAGGTGTCTACGACGGTCAATGCGGGGGGCAGTCTTGCCCTCAGTGCGGGCAAGGATCTGGACCTGATTGCCAGTCGGGTGAGTGCGGGGGATGAAGCCTATCTGTTTGCGGCTAATAACCTGACGCTCCAGAGTGCAGAGGACAGCGATTACAGCTTCTACAGCAAGACCAAGAAAAGCTCCTCGGGCAAGAAGAGTCGACTCGACGAGGTGGCCAGCACCACCAACATCGCAAGCGCAGTGACCTCAGGCGGCAACAGTACCCTGCTGGCCGGCAATGACATGCTGATAAAGGGCAGCGAGATCGCGGCCGATAAAGGCGGTGTGCAGCTGGTGGCCGGTAATGACATGCAGGTCGTTGCGGTCACTGATTCGAACAGTGCTCGCCACGAAAGCAGCTCCAGCAAAAGTAGTTGGGGGGGCTTGAAGTCGAGCAAGGTCAAGGATCAGGTTTCCGAGACGCAAACCACTGCTGTCGGTAGCGTGATCTCGGGTAACACCGTGAGTGTGGCGGCCAAGCGTGATGTCACGATCACCGGCTCATCTCTGGTCAGCACCCAGGATCTGACCGTACAGGCTGGTCGCGACCTGACCATCAATGCGGCGGAAAACACCTTCACCCGCGACGAATTCCATAAGGAAAAAAATCGTGATCTGAGCGGCGTACTGACGGGCAATAACCTTGGCGTCGATGACATCACTGGCAACCAGCACCTGTCGGTCAGCAGACAGAACCATACCGGCAAGTCCGCGCAAACCACGTTGACGGGGAGCACCATTGGCTCCAGCGAGGGGAACGTCAGTCTCACCAGTGGCCGTGAACTGAGCGTGATCGCCAGTGACCTCGTCAGCACCAAGAACATGAGCCTGATCGGTTCCAAGGTGACCATCGCTGCCGGTATGGAAAGCGCGAGCCAGAGCAGTACCGACAAGTCCAGCAGCCTGGCTGTAGGTCGAGTGGTTGGCGGCGTGATCGTCGATACGGTCAATACAATTCGCAGTTCAGTAAAAGCGGCCAATAACGCCGACGACCCGCGACTCAAAGCAGTGAAGCTGGCTCAGGCAGCCATGGCGTTCAACGATCTGGGAGGTATGGGCGGCGACGCCGAAGGCGCTGGCTCGGATTATGGAAAAAAACAGGGCTCTGCCAGCAACGGCTCCCTGATCAAAATTGGCACGGAACTGGCGAATACCCACAGCAAAAGCACCAGCGAGTACACCAGCCAAACTGCCAAGCAAAGCACGCTCAACGCAGGCAAAAACTTATTGATCATCGCCGATGGCGGTGCGCCGGGAGCAGCGGGTGATATTCATGTGATTGGCAGCAGCTTGAAAGCCGCCGACACCGTATTGCTGGCGAAAAACAACATCACCCTGGAAAGCGCGCAAAACACCGCCAACTGGGCCAATAACAACAGCAACAATAAAACGGCCATAGGTGCCAGCTTCAACCTCGGCGAGCAGAATGGGTTCACCCTCGACCTGGGAGCGTCCATCGCCAAGAGCATGGGGACCGGTAGCTCCGTTACCCAAGTCAACACGACCCTGGATACCGGTTCTCTATCCCTTCACAGTGGGCAGGACACGACCCTGGCTGGCGCGCAGGTACGGGCCGACAGCATCAACGCGTTGATTGACGGCAACCTCACCATCACCTCGCGCCAGGACACCGAGACCCAGAAGAGCAAGCAGGGCAGTGCCGGTTTCGGTGGCAGCATCTGTATTCCTCCGTTCTGCTACGGCGCCCCCGTGGCCGTGTCTGGAAGCCTGGCCGCCGGCAACATGAACAGCGAGTACAAGGCTGTAACAGACCAGAGCGGTCTGTTCGCCGGCAAGGGCGGTTACGATATCACCGTCGGTAACAACACCACCTTGCAAGGTGCGGTGATTGCCAGTGAGGCGTCTGCCGACAAGAACCTGCTCAGCACTGATCGTCTGATCGTCAGCGACATCAAAAATACCAGCGATATCAGCGCCCAGTCGGCAGGCTTTTCGGCTTCCTACGGCAGCAATGCCGGCTCAAGTGTGGGCGGTAGCGTTCCGCTGTCACTGAACGATTCGGACCACAGCAGCACCCGCAGTGCTGTCAGCGAAGGCACCATCATCGTGCGCAACGCCGAGGGTGCGAATGATCTGGTTGGGCTGAATCGCGATACTGCGAACGCCAATCAGACGCTGGACAAGCCTGATGAAAAAGCGATTCAGGAGCGGATTGATCTAATCCAGAGCACAGTCGCGCTGTCCAAAAACATCATCGGCAAAGTAGCCAATGCCCAGCAGCAAGCTGCCGGTGAGAGAGCCAAAGCAGCTCCGACTGAAAAGGAGCGCCAGGCAGCGCTTGATGATTACAACAGCTGGGGTGTGGGCGGCGACAAACGCTTTATGGCGGACATCGCCGCTGGCGTGATTGCCGCCGGCTTGGGGAATGTGGGTGGTGCGACGGCGATCGGCCTTGTAGCTAATACCACGGCGGCAGATACCTTCAGAAAAATAGGTGATTACGCCGATCAACAGCTTGCGGACGCGATACGTAACAAGGATACGACCCTGCAAGCGGCATGGGCTGAAGGTGGTTCAGCACGTGTCTTGTTGCATAGCCTGGCAGGTGCCGTACAAGGCTTATCCAGTGGCTCGGTGGTGAACGGTGCCCTTAGCGCAGGCGCGTCGGCAGCAATCATGCCGGCACTGGACGAAGTGCTGAAAGGTTATGATATCGGACTGGCAAGCCGGGATGCGTTCGGCACTTTAATAGCCGCAGGCTTGGGGGCGGCAGCCGGAGGCGGTGGTTCGGTTTCGCAGATGAGCGGTGCCGCTATTGCTGCCAATGTTGAGCAGTTCAACCGTCAGATGCACCCGGCAGAAATTCCGCTGCTTAAGGCTCAAGCGCAAGCATTGGCCAAGGACGCAGGTATCAGCGAAGCCGAGGCTGAGGCGCGCTTGGCCAGGGCCTTGGTGTACTACACCGATGCGGATTGGCGTAAGGTCATTGACTCCAAAGCGTCGGTACCCGATGACATCACGCTCAAGCATCTGGGCATTGCATTAGCGCCGTTGGCGGATAGTTACGATGTCATTGCAACGCTCAACGATTTTCCTGTGCTCACTGACAAAAAGAGTTACACGCCAGTAGAAACAGCTCGCCTGCTTCAAAATTACAGCGTTAACCACCCGGAAGCGTATGCGAATAACCGGCTGAACGGCGAGTATCTGAATCCAAACTTCAATTTTTTCCCGACAGCTGAGGACTATCGTAACCAGGATTTTTATAACAAGAATTTGAATTTCCGTGACGGTGTTGGCGACTTCATTGCTGGTTCAATCACGGGGTTGCCGAAAGGGTATTGGAATGCTGCGGCTGGTGCCGCCACCAATTTCTGGGCGCTGGGCAGTAGCCTTTTGAACCAGCCTGCGGATACAACGAGTCAGATCGCAAACGGTCTATTGTTCTCGATGGCGAGCCCCGATACGCTGTTGAGCAGCTACCGTGATAACAAGAATGACGTAGAGATACTGACTTATCTGTATCAGTTGCAAGGCGACACGGCTGCTAGCGCGGCGGTTCGAGCCAAATATGATGCGCAAATGGCAATTAATCTGTTGCCGGCTGGGCGGGTTGGGAAGCTGGGTGAGGTTGTTGGATGGGAAACAGGTGATGCTCTCCGCGCGCAAATCTTGAGCGCCATTTCGGATAGTCAGGCCGCCCGGCTCAGTTCAAATTTTGGTCAGTTCAGCAAGGCTGAAGGAAAACTTCAGGAGATTCTTGGTATTTGGCCGCCAAATGGTGGTGGTTATTCTCCTATACCGAATACGACGTTGGATGTTGGGATGTTGTTTGACCGTTATGGATATCCAGGTGGTAAATATCTTTCTCCGTTAGGAGCTTCGTTTGGTGAGCGCGCTTTGCCTTCCTCGTATGAGATTAGTAAACCGTATTTCCAATATGAAGTTATCCAATCCCTTCCTGGAGTCACCAAAGCAAAAGTCTTACCATGGTTTGGGCAGCCGGGGATGGGGACGCAGTTCCAGCTGGAAAACTCTGTTCAATGGTATATAGATAATGGATATTTAAAGGACCTTTCAAAGTGAAAAAGCAAGAATTGTCATCTAGTCTCCATGCTATAGGCGTTAGTAGTAATAGCTACTCTTTGGGGGAGATCCGTCACAGCGACTGTGTGTGTGTTGTTTTAGAGAGTGGCAAGTGGAAAGTTTACTACGTGGAACGTGACATCCCGGCTGAGCTTGCGGTGCTGGACACTGAAGAGCAAGCTTACGATTTTGTTTTCGAAACATTTTGTAAATGGCTTGGTTTGCGCAGACCGCATTAGGTTTGGTTGGTGATTAAATAAACCTGTCCCGAATGGCATAGAGCGGTGCGACTATTTATAAAGTTAATGGCGATGTAATAGTCGGCGCTGGAACTACCTTGGCAAGCCCACAGTTCGGGGTGGGTGGGGTCGGTCAAATGTTTATTCCAAATTTCGAAAATGTATTAGTGCCGTTATATTCAATTCCATTTAAGAGATAGCGCTATGCCAAAATTACAAAATCTCAAAGACGGATACATTTGCCTTGATGATGGCATATTGATTAAGCAAGATTTGTCAGCGGTTGCCGTTAGTGATCAGGGAGTGAAATTTGATCATGAGATCGATATGGGTAATGGTTGGGTACTGCGATCCAGTAGGCTTCATTTTATTCTAGGTCATGAGGTTAATGTGACTTTTAACTTTTTTAAAGATAGTCTGAAAATGTTCGGTTTCGCATTGGTGAATGAAAATGGGCATGACCTCGAAGAACTCAAGAAAAAACATGACGACTTGCTGAAGAGCCTGCTTGGTGAACCTCAGAAAAAAAATGAAGTTGTGGTGGCTTATGAGTTTACATGGGGGTCTATAACTTCTCAGAAGGATCCAAGAGGAGGCTCGTGTAGCATAGAGGTTTATTGGGTGTAAAGATGTACGTGGATGGGGCGCAGTCGTTCTTAAGAGTTAAGACTCTAACCAGTAGGGGATTCCTCAGGGACAGATCACGTTTTTCTTGAAGAGAGAGCAGTGCTCCTTCGATTTAAACGTGGTCTGTCCCTAATTCTTCCTCATGATAAAACACAGATCCGGTACCCGATTCCACTAGGTAACTGCGAAGGGGAATATGGCAATTTATATAGAGATGGATAAAGTTGTAGAAACTGAAGAATATGTTGAATACACGTTCGGCCGGAATTTGGAGGTTGGGATAATACGGCTGGGAAAAAGGATGAAGTTATTCGTGTGTTGAAAGAGTGTCCTCTGGATGTAAATGAGGAATGGTCGAAAAGAGCTGCTATGAAACTAATTCGTCTTTGGGAAAGTGGGAATTTTCCTGAGAAAACTCAGTGGGCTTCTTGAGGAAAGAGTGAAGAGAAAGGGCGGATTTATTTGTTTGGCTATGCGGCGGCAAAAAAATAAATCCGCCCTGTTTTTAGGTTGCCGACTTTTTTGTCCTTGTTTTGATATTTTTTTTAATGGTGGGTTAATGCTTGGGGGAATTCTCGAAGGTGAGTTGCCGTGCCAGATTTTTAGGGCCTTGATAGAGGCCGATCCTACCGTTGGTAATATACGTCTTAGTGAGATTTTTCATGAGGAGTTTATCGGGGTGGATAGTTTGGCTATGCAGCTTGTTTGGCATTGGAGTGGGCCAGGGAAAGCTGGAGGAATTAGTGATGAGTCACTAAACGCTGAGTTGTTGGCAATGTTGAAGAACGCAGGTTATTTGTAGGGGAAGAAAAGTGTACGTTGCATCGACCGGTTGAGCCCGCCGCCGATTTATTTGTTTGGCTTGTAGGGTAGCCAGAAAATAAATCTGTCCGTTTTTCGTTTTCTACACCCGACATACGCTTAATAAGGACATCCAGACGTGAAAACACACACACTACTAACACTGACCCTGATTCTCGCATTACCAGGCTGCCATTCCAGCATCAGAGACTCGTCCCCAAGTCTGCTGAAAGACGGCATCCAGCTGCGCCAGAACACGGTAGTTGTCGATGCGCAGCACGCCAAGGTCATCATGAAAGCGTCGGGCTACACATTTCCAGTAGAATTTTCGGTCCGCCGTGCGACAGATCCTGACCAACGATTTGAGGTACTTGGAACTGTGGTGGATTCCGGCCAGGGCAAGGTGTTCGGCTGGATCGCCAAACTCAACGAAGTGGCCAACAGCGCCACGGTTAAACGCTTCCCGCAGTTGGAAGTACAGGCCGATGCCGATAAGCCTTTCGAGGTGTCGGGATATTCGAATGGCAGGGGCGCTGGGGGTACCTATAGTTGCGGCCCGCTGAAAAGCACCTTTACACCAGAACGAAGCAAGGTCTATCTGGTGGAGTTCCAGTTTGTGGGTCAGCGCTGTGAGCAGCATGTTTACGATGTCACCCAGCCTCAGCAGCGTATTCCCGTGACGAGCGTACCTGCGGTGTGAAAGGGATTTATCTATTGCTCACAATATGAAACGGGCGACCCAAAAGGTCGCCCGTTTTCATTGTGCGCCAGGCATGGCGCGTTGCGCGTAAGCGCAACCAGCGTGGCTGTGGTGGCCTCGCTGGTGACTTGGAGGTGAAAGTCCTCTACACACCCGGCAAGGGGAAGTGTTAGCCAGAGGCAAGGGTGTCGCGGGTGACTGCGAATCTGAAGGAAGCCCGAGGCAAAATGCTGGCCTGACGAACAGGAAGCGGATAGAGGCGGCGCAGCGGGGTGAGGTGGCAATGATCACTAAAGCCCGATACTTGCACGGAACGCTGCGACGTAGATCCGACGGGCATAAGCAGGAAGGTCGCGCGAATTACCCTGGGAGATCTGTAGGTTTGCCGCAGGGCTACCGAGCGTCGAGAGGCGACGGGATGAATCTGCAGAAGTCAGCCGAGGCCGTAGTAAGTGACGAGTAACCCCGTCACCAAGGGCCGAACAGGTTATGCCGTCAGTAGGCGTCAGAGTCTCGTCGAATGTTGAAACGCAGAATGTTCTCCAAGAGGAAACTGTTACCCCAGATCCCGGACGGTATCCGAGGATGACGGCTGACAGGGCGAAAACATCGGCGGCGTCTGTGACGTGGACGAACGCGGAGCCGGACACGTTGATGGAGCGGGTGCTTGCGCCCGCCAATCTCAGACGTGCGTATCAACGCGTAGTCGGCAACAAGGGCGCACCGGGTGCCGATGACATGACGGTCGACCAGTTGGCGAACTACGTGAAACAGTATTGGCCGATCCTTAAGGTTCGGTTGCTGGCCGGTGAGTACCATCCGCAAGGTGTGCGCGCCGTCGACATCCCCAAACCCAAAGGGGGAACACGGTAGCTGGGTATTCCCTGTGTTGTGGATCGCCTGATCCAACAGGCTCTGCTGCAACAGCTCACATCCATCTTCGACCCTCTGTTCTCGGACTACAGCTACGGCTTCCGTCCGGGCAGAAGCGCCCACCAAGCCATCGAAACAGCCCGTGCTCATGTGGCGGCGGGTCACCGCTGGTGCGTGGAACTCGATCTGGAGAAGTTCTTTGATCGGGTCAACCACGATGTCCTGATGGTCTACATGGCGCGTCAGATCGAAGACAGGCGTGTGCTCACGCTGATCCGTCGTTATCTCGAAGCGGGGACGATGTCGGGCGGTATCGTCAGTCGACGGCAGGAAGGGACGCCGCAAGGCGGCCCGCTCTCGCCGTTGCTGTCGAATATCCTGCTCAACGAACTCGACCGTGAACTGGAACGGCGGGGCCATCGTTTCGTGCGCTATGCCGATGACGCGAACATTTATGTGTGTAGTCGTCGTGCTGGTGAGCGAGTGATGGAAGGTGTCGAGCGGTTCTTGAGACAGCGTTTGAAACTGACACTGAATCGAGAAAAGAGCCGCGTGGCAAGGCCTTGGATCTGTGATTACCTGGGTTATGGGATGAGCTCGCATTACCAGCCGAGGTTGAGAGTGGCGACAATGAGTCTGGGTCGCTTGCGCGACCGACTCAGAGACCTGCTGCGCGGAGCGCGGGGCCAGAAGATGGCGAGCGTCATCGAGCGGATAAACCCCGTATTGCGCGGCTTGACTGGCTACTTCAAGCTCAGCCAGAGCAAAGGTCCTCTCGAAAAGCTCGACGGATGGGTGCGTCGAAAACTTCGTTGTGCCGTGTGGCGTCACTGGAAGCAGTCCTCGACGAGGGCACGCAACCTGATGCGTCTCGGGCTCAGTGAGGTGATCGCCTACAAGTCAGCCTTCAACGGCCGAGGACCGTGGTGGAACGCAGGTGCATCCCATATGAATCTGGCTCTGCCAAAGAAGCGATGGGATGCACTGGGGCTTGTCTCGATACTGGATACGATCAACCGGCTTAGCCGCATAACCTGAACCGCCGTATACGGAACCGTACGTACGGTGGTGTGAGAGGACGGCGGCTGTAAAGCCGCCTCCTACTCGATCACTCCGCAACCTGCGCCCGCAACCGCCGACCAATCACATCCATCAAATCACAACCGTCACGCAACGGTATGGCCAGCAGTTTGGAAAAGTCCGAAAGCACCACCGTGTCGCAACCAATCTCGGCGCGAAAGGCGATGTTTTCCAGCACCTGAGTAACGGTGCGGATGCGGTAATCCGCCATGGCTTGCAGAACGTCAAGTGGGGCTTGGGTGTCGATGAGCAGGGAGGCCGGGATCAGGTCGATTCCGGTGAGTGGCATGTATCTATCCATGGGTGGAGCCTCTTGTCATTGATGAGGACTCTCTATGATCAGGTCGCCAAACCCGGTCGCCTTTTGGGCGACGGGCTGACTATAGTCCTCATCCTTCAAGCATTACAGGGGCTGGTTCTGAGCTTTGTGTAGGGTATTTACTCTGTTGCAGTCGGACGTCTGAATGCAATTTACACAGCACCACTTACCTCCTGTGGGAGCTCGCTCGCGAAAGCGGTGTATCAGTCGATATCCATGTTGAATGTTAGTCAGTCATCGCGGGCAAGCCCGCTCCCACAGGGGATTTGTGGTGTTAACGGGGACTGTGGTTAAGCCGGACCTCGTGAGAGCAGGCCTTACTCCCCATGGCAGCAACTGGCCGGTGCCTTGTCCTCATATCGATCGTGATGCCTTACCCATTCCATGATTTCCACCTCATTACGCCCCTTGGGCGTCAGGTCGAGATAGTTATAGGCGCCGACCAACATGTCTAGGCCTCGGGCATAGGTGGAGTAGGTGTGGAAAATCTCGCCAGCTTCATTGCGATAAAACACGCTCAGGCCAGGGAGTTCCTCTTCGGCGCCGTCGGATTTTTCGTAGTTGTAGGTGGCTTTTCCGGCCGCGACGTCTTCGGCTCGGGCCGAGACGCCGAAGTCGTAATTGAAGTCGCAACCTTCTGACGACACCCAATCGAATTTCCAGCCCATCCGCCGTTTGAAGGCCTGGAATTCGGCGAACGGTGCGTGGGAAACCGCCACCATGGCAACGTCATGATGGGCCAGGTGTTGGTTGGCGCCGTCGATGTGGTCGGACAGGAACGAGCAGCCGGAGCAGCCTTCGTCCCAGCCTTTGCCAAACATGAAATGGTAGATGACTAACTGGCTACGGCCCCCGAACAGGCCCGCCAGTTTCAATTCGCCGTTCGGGCCCTGAAAGTGGTAGTCCTTGTCGATTTTCACCCAGGGCAGGGCGCGGCGTTCGGCGCTGAGTTTGTCTCGCTCTTTGGTGAAGGCTTTTTCGTGGGCCAGGTGTTGCTTGCGGGCGGCGAGCCATTCTTCTCGGGAGACGACGGGATGATTCTGAATGTTCATTGGGATTCTCCTGCGGGGTGCTGGGAGGTGATTTACACAACCTAGTCGTTTGACCTACGCCAAATTCGACATACCGCCGGTCGGTGCTGTTCAAAACCTCGGCTGAACGGCTACGAACCGCGCCGGTCACACCCTATGAAGGCCATCTCACTCGCGGGCACTGGAGGTTGATCAGGATGACGACTTATAACTGGGATTTGATTGAACGCTTGCTGCACGAGGTGCAGAACAGCGCCGGCCACAGCTTCACGCCACGGCCCTACGCCGAGCAGTATGCGGCGGAGAAAGCGGCGGAGGGCGAGACGATTGAGAACCTGGATCACCTGAAAGCGGTGGCCGGTGAGTATGAAAAGTTACTGTTGGCGCGCGGCTATATTGAGCCTCGGCCTGAGGATCAAGGTGGCAACGGTTCGAATTACATTTTGACGATGCGTGGTTCGAGGTTGTTGAGCCTGATCGACAGCAGCATTCCGGGCAATGACCATCCGCGGCAGGTGTTGGATGAGCAGGAAGATGCGCTGGATGAGGTGGCGTTTGATGAGGTGGCGTCGAAGGCGCAGATTGCCTGAAGATCACATCAAGCCCCTGTGGGAGCGAGCTTGCTCGCGATGAGGGAATCACATTCAACATTGATGCTGAATGTTAGGCCGCTATCGCGAGCAAGCTCGCTCCCACATTTTATTTTGTGTTGCGCCTAACCCTTCTGCACCGCCTTCAGACACTTCAAATCATTGAAGTCCTTGCGCACCCCTTCTATTTTCTTCAACAACCGCTGGCGCTGTTCCGGCGTGCTTTCGGCCATCAAGTTCACAAATAGCCCCCGTGCCTGGGCTTCGGTGCTGGCGAAGGCCTGGCGATAAGCGGGCGTCCACAAGCTCTCGCGATTGACCAGAAGCGTCTCGATACGCTGTGGGAATTCTGGACTCTGGCGCTGCGCAACCGCTGCACTGAACTGCTTCTGCCAATGGGCGCGGTTGGCGATCCATTGCGTATTTTGGTCACCCAAACCGTTTGACCACGCGACAACGCGTAGCTGCTGGGTTGCGCTGAGCGGGCCGAGCCAGTCATTCAGGCGTTTTTCCATGCGCTGGCCACGTCCCTTGATCTGTTGATCGAGGGACGGTTTGAGGTAACGCTCCTGGCGTTTCTTCTGGTCCTTGGCGAAGGAGTCGTTCATCTCTGCGACTTGCTTGTCATCCAGCCCCTGTAGCAGCTCAATGGCCGACGGGGTGATTTCCCGGGCGGTCTGGGCGATGGCTTGTTTGGCTTCCTGGACGCGGGTTTGCAGCGCAGCGTCGGTGACCTGGTTGGTCTCGACCATGACCTGCAAGCGATCCAGCCAGTCGAGGTAGCCCGGCAGTTGCGTGGTGCAGTGCCAGCTCAGGTGTTCCTTGAGGCGCTCGTTGAACCAGCCTTTCTGCTCGCCGTTCATGTCCAGGTAGTCGCTGAGCGTCCACGGAATGATCACGTCGAGGTTGCGATAGGCCAGGCCCACGCGGCTGCACGCGCCGAGGGCGAGACTGAGGGTGATAACGATGGCGAGACACTTCAACCAGCGCGACATGGGCGAATCCTTTGCGAAGGCCTGGCTTTTTTAATGGGCTTCTCTATGTGAACGCAGGATGAGCCTCGCAGTTCAGCCGATCAATAAAAGGCGCGTTCGGCCTTGAGGGTGATTAGCCCATCGCATTGGCTGTTGTGCCCGGAATAGGCGGAGCAACTGTTGCCGCTCAAGCTGGAGTCACTGTAGATCAGGTCCAGATCGACGCCCATGAACGGGCGGGAAAATTGCACTGACCAGTCGGTGAAACTGCCTACATACCCACCGTCGACGGACACCGGTGTGTTGAGCTGGTGAGTGGTGTATTTCATGCTGATCCCGATGCCAAACGGCTGATTGCCGCCAAGGTCGGCGAATACGGTGCTGTTTTGTTTGTCCGGGTCGTTGCTGAACGCTGCGCCGAAACGGCTGCCCAGGAAGGTCAGGCCACCGAATAGCTCCTGGCTGTCGAGGGTGTCCACTTTCGGATGGCTGTAACGGATCATGCCGACTTCGTACCCGAGGGTATTATCGAAAGGCTGTTTAAAGCCCATGTAGGAGTCGACTTCAAGGTTGGCCCCTGGCGTTAAACCCATGCTCGGTGCCCATTGGCCCACGTAGAAACCGCTGTCGTGACTCAGGTCGAGGCCACCGTGGAACGAGCCGGTGCTGGACGGTTTGACCAGCCCCTGGGCCATGCTGCGGCTGGGGGTGGTGCCGAGTTTGAGATCGAAGTCGCCCAGTTCACGCTGAAAGATTTGCGCATTGGCGACTGAACACGACAGCAGGGTGCCGAGCAATAAATAGGAGGGTTTGAGCATGCGTCACTCCATGACAGCGAGGTGCAGGCACTAAAAACCTACTGAAACGCTTGATCTAGACGTGTGCAAGCATACCGGCGAATGCTCGGAATCGAGGGCCGTTCGTCGATTTTTGAAATATTGGTTTGTTTGCGGGGGTGTTGCGAGGAGGGTTCCAGTCCAAGCGCTTCGAAGCTCAAAGCGCTTAGGGACCAGGTGACGCGGCGGATCTTGGGGAAGTTACTTCTTGCCCAGGGTGATCTGCTTGGACGGGCCGAACGTCTGGCCGCTGACGCCTTTGGCAATTTGCTGGATCTCTCCGCCGGACTTGAGGAACGCAGCAATCTGGTTGTTGATCGATTCGCTGGTTTCAACGGCTGGAGCTGGCTTTGCTTTGCTGTTGGATGCTTTTACACGCATGGCGGCCATTAACCTATAGAAAATTAACTTGGCCAGGCATCGTACAGGAAATACTTGACAATTGCTTGGTAAATATCCCCCCGAAACACACGGGGCAGATGAAGAATTAATCACAAGTTATTATTCTGAATAGGCCTCTAAGCTGCTGTTTTAACTAAGAACGATCGTGAAAAATTACAGTTTTCCGTCTGACGGACAGGTGCGACAATCGCCAGATCGGCCTGACGAGCGGCCAGGCGTGTGCGGTAAAACCCAGGAAAATTAAGCCCTTCAGAGGATTTTCTTGCGCCACCGGGCTGGCCAGCGAACGCGGCCCGCAAAACCGGGTAGAATGCCGCCCACGCAATGAGGGTATTGGAAATGGCTTTAGTCGGGCGCTACAACAGTTTGCAAGTGGTTAAACACACTAACTTCGGTTTATATCTGGACGGTGGTGCGGATGGCGAAATCCTCCTGCCTAATCGTTATATTCCCAAAGATATTCCCAGCGAAGATGAAGACTGGCTCAACGTTTTTATTTATCTGGACAGCGATGACAAACTCATCGCAACTACCGAAAAGCCGAAAGTTCAGGTCGGTGAGTTCGCCAGTTTAAAAGTCGTTGAAGTCAACAGCATCGGTATTTTCCTGGATTGGGGCTTGTCGAAGGATCTGTTGCTGCCGTACTCCGAAGAAAAACGCCAGATGACCGCCGGCGAGTATGTCGTGGTACACGTCTACCTCGACAAGCACACCCGCCGCATCACCGCGACGGCGCGTCTGGACCGCTACCTCGACAAGACCCCGGCCAATTACACCCCTGGCCAGGAAGTTGATTTGCTGGTTGCCGAAGCCACCGATATGGGCTTCAAGGCGATCATCAACAACAAGCATTGGGGTCTGATTCACAAGAACGAAATCTTCAAGTTCATGCGCGCCGGTAAAGAAGAGAAGGGCTTTATCAAAGAAGTCCGTGCCGACGGCAAGATCAGCCTGAGCCTGCAACCGGTCGGCGAAGAAGCCGCCACCAGCCTGAACTCGAAGATTCTCGCCAAGTTGCGCGACAACAATGGCAGCCTGCCGGTCAGCGACAAGAGCGACCCGACGGTGATCAGCAGTATGTTTGGCGTGAGCAAGGGCAACTTCAAAAAGGCCATCGGTGCGTTGTACAAGAACGGCCAGATCGTCATTCATGCCGATCGCATTGAACTGAGCTGACCTCGCGCCCACCCTCATGTAACGCGATTGCATAGGGTTGGACTGTGATGAAAAAGTCCCGGCTCTGTGTCGGGGCTTTGCTTTTTACTGTCGAGTGACTGCCATGTTTTGTGTTGTCGAGGTGTTCCGGTGAGCGCCACCCGGCGCAGCGCCGATGGGTTTGCCCTGCAAGTGATGATTGGGTTGTGCCTGATCTGGGGTATTCAGCAAGTGATGATCAAGTGGGCGGCGCCAGACATCGCGCCGGTCATGCAAGCCGCCGGGCGCTCGGGTATTTCCGCGTTGCTCGTAGGATTGTTGATCTGCTGGAAGGGCGGCTGGGATCAGGTGGGCAACACCTGGCGCGGTGGACTACTGGCTGGAGCGCTTTTTGGCCTGGAGTTCTTCTTCATTTCCGAAGGCCTGCAACTGACCACGGCCGCGCACATGTCGGTGTTCCTTTACACCGCGCCGATCTTCACCGCATTGGGCGTTCATTGGCTGTTGCCGAGTGAGCGTTTAAGGCCGGTCCAGTGGCTGGGGATTTTTCTCGCCTTCGTCGGGATAGCTATCGCCTTTGCCGGTGGAGTGTCGTGGGACAACCTCGATCACCGCATGTTGATGGGCGATGCGCTGGGCGTACTGGCCGGCGCGTCATGGGGTGCAACCACGGTGGTGGTGCGCGCTTCGCGCCTGTCGGAAGCGCCGGTGACCCTGACGCTGTTCTATCAATTGATTGTCGGTTTCGTTGGTCTGTTGCTGATCGCGATCCTCAGCGGCCAGGTCACCCACGTCAGCCTCACCACCGTGGCGGTGGCCAGTGTGTTGTTCCAGGGATTGGTGGTGTCGTTCTTCAGTTACCTGACCTGGTTCTGGCTGTTGCGCCGTTATCTGGCGGCGAACCTGGCGGTGTTTTCGTTCATGACGCCGCTGTTCGGCGTCACGTTCGGCGTGGTGCTGCTGGGCGAAGAGCTGAGCTTCAACTTCGTTGTCGGCGCGGTGCTGGTGTTGTTGGGCATCACGTTTGTCAGCGCTGAGCAGTGGGTGCGCCGTCGCTTGCGCAAAGCCCTTGGGCAGAGCTGACCGGACGCAATAACAGACCGCCAGCGACAATCAAACCGCTGCCGGCGAACACCAGCGCGGGCTGCAAACCACCGCTGAAGTGGCTGCTCAATGCGGCCAGCAACGGCCCGCTGAGCTGGCCTACGGCAAAGCATGCCGTCAGCAGTCCGGCGTTGCGCTGGGTGGCGTGGGGCGCCAGCTCCCGAGAACGTTGCATCACCAATTGCATGCAGGCCAGGAACGGCGTGCCGCAGAGGATCACGCCCAAGGCCAGGCCTGGGCCGCTGCCCAACAAGCAGGCGAAGACCCCGGCGGCTTGCAGCCACAACGTCGCCATCAGCCAATAGCGAGTGCCCTGCGGGTGTTGTCGACGCAGACTCTCCAGCACCACCCCGATGGCCGAAGCAAGACCGAAGCAAGGCCAGAACAGATCGGCCTGCCATTGGCCATGGAACTGCGCGTTGGCCATTTGCGAGAGGAAAGTGGCCGGAATGATGTAGCCCAAACCGTACAACCCATAGACCACGCCTAAACGGCCGATGCCATGATTGCCCGAGCCAGCGACGCTGGGGGCGGCG
Organism: Pseudomonas sp. NPDC098740; assembly: GCF_044760065.1. Lineage (NCBI taxonomy): Bacteria > Pseudomonadati > Pseudomonadota > Gammaproteobacteria > Pseudomonadales > Pseudomonadaceae > Pseudomonas > Pseudomonas sp. NPDC098740. Next base: position 156,922 of record NZ_JBIWAM010000006.1, read on the forward strand.
ACCACGGTCGTGGCCGGTTGCGGCAGGAACGGCAGAATCCCCAGCAACATCGCCAGCCCGACGCCGGCATATACCAGCCACAAGGCTGCAGAAGTCTGCCCAAGCAGGTTCGATCCCAAGGCCAGCAAGCCCGTCAGAAAAATCCCCAGGCCCGGTCCGGCAAATACCAGGGCGCCGAGCCGTGGACGACCGGCCGCCGCGGCCAACGGCTGACTCAACGCGGTGATCATCACCAGCACCCAGGCGCTGGCCACGCCGGTGCCGAACCGCAGCACCAGATGGGACCAAAACCCGTTGGCCCAGAACGAGGCCAACGTCAGCAATACACAGAGCCACAAACCGCCCAGCAAGCGCCGGCGGACTTGCTCGGGGCGGCGAGAGAACATCGCGTCCACCGCACCGACGAAGTAGCCGAGGTAGTTGGCCGCGGCAATCAGACCGGCGGCGGTCAGGTCAATCTGGCCTTCACTGAGCAGGTGCGGCAACTGAGGCGTGAGGGCGAAACGCCCGATGCCCATGGCCATCATCAGGGCGATGAAACTGGCGAGTAAGCGAATCAGAGGGGACATGGTCTGAATTCCAGCAGAGGATCAATGACCGTCAGGCTAGGACTGATTGACTTTCTTTTAAAATGAATAATAGTGAGTAACTTGTTCTGATTTGGAGAATGGCGTGGAATTCAGCCAATTGCGGATTTTCCAGGCGGTAGCGGAGGAGGGTTCCATCACCCGCGCTGCCGAACGCCTGCACCGGGTGCCGTCGAACCTGTCGACCCGGCTTAAACAGCTGGAAGAGCAACTCGGCGTAGAACTGTTCGTGCGTGAACGTCAGCGTTTGCAGTTGTCGCCTGCAGGAAAAGTCCTGCTGGACTACACCGCCAAGCTGTTCAATCTGCGCGACGAAGCTCAAGCGGCGGTGCAGGGCGGGCAACCGGCCGGGGACTTCGTGCTCGGCACCATGTACAGCACGGCGGCGATTCATCTGCCGGGGTTGTTGGCGCGTTATCACCGCACTTACCCGGCGGTGAACCTGCAAGTGCAGTCCGGGCCAAGCGGCGAATTGCTTGAAGGTTTGCTCACCGGGCGTCTCGATGCGGCGTTGGTGGACGGTCCGCTGGAGCTGGCCGGTCTGGACGGCGTGCCGTTGTGCGACGAACGGCTGGTGCTGATCAGCGAGGCCGATCACCCGCCGATCCTCAGCGCACTGGATGTGGAAGGGCGGTCAGTGTTTACGTTTCGGCAAGGTTGTTCCTACCGCATGCGGCTGGAAGCCTGGTTCTCCCATTACCACGCGGCCATGGGCCGGGCGATGGAAATCGAGTCTTATCCGGGGATGCTTGCCTGCGTGATCGCCGGCTCTGGCGTGGCGCTGATGTCGGAGTCGATGCTCGCCAGCCTGCCGGGTCGCGAAAGCGTGGCGGTACATCCGTTGGCCGAGCCATTTGCCAGTGCCACCACGTGGCTGATGTGGCGCAAAGGCATGGTCGGGGCGAATTTGAACGCGTGGCTTGAGCAGCAACAATTGGTCTATCCGTCAGCGCCGAGTCAGGCTCGGGCGATGGCTTGAACTATCGGTCAGGTATTTTGATCAATTCAGTAACAGATCATTGCGACTTTGGGCGAGCATTACGTAGGACTTCGGACTATTATCAGTGCGAAGTGGCTACAGAATTTTGGCCACTCGGCACTACCCTGAAGGGGGCACCATGAAAGAGAAAATCCAAAACTGGCTGCACGACCTGGGTGTTGCACTCGGTTTGATCGAACCACCTCTGCAACCTGTGCCTATTCGCACTGACGACGAACAACGCCGACGCCAGCAGCGCCGCCGGTAACGCGTCAAGGCCTAAAAGATCGCAGCCTTCGGCAGCTCCTACAGGGAGTAGCGCCCATGCTGCGATTGCCCGTGTACCTGTACCGCGTTCGGACGATCTTGGCGGTCTACAGGTCAATGCCGCCCAATCTCGATCAAAAACCGGCTCAAGTCATTCGCCGTCCTGGCGGTCTTGAGCATCTGATCTTCCTCCGCCGTAAACGCTGTCAAACCCAGCTCATCTTCCAGATGGAAGATCAGCTCTTCGATATCTTCTTTATCCAATCCCAATTGCGCGAGGCTCGCGTTGTCGTCGAAGTCATCCTGACCCTCCAGCAGGCGGCGGATGAAACGATGCACGGCAGCACGAACGGCAGCTCTTTTCATGGGGGTTCTTCGAGGGCGTTATTGTTGTTGTCCCTGGGGCTGAGTACAGCAGGCTTCAGGCGTGCAAGCGCTGCCACTCGTCAATCATCGTGCGCAAATGTTCCCCGGAAAAACTCCCGAAATGCCCGCCATGCACCGTGCGGATCGGCAACTCGCGCAAACGCTGCAGGCTGCGGGCGTAGTCGTCGAGGTTGGAGTGGTAGGCGTCTTCGATCAGTGGCCCGTCGTAGATGATGTCGCCGCTGAACAGGGTCTCGGTCGCGGCTTCGTAAAGGCTGATGCCGCCCGGTGAATGCCCCGGCGTGTGCAGCACTTGCAGCGTGCGGTTGCCCAGATCCAGTACGTCGCCTTCTTCAATCAGGCCGGTGGCTGGAGCAGCTTTGACCCGATACTCGGCGTAGCACAACGGGCAATCCGGGTGCGCCTCGAACATCTCGTCGCCGACAAACGCCGTGCTCAGTGTGTTCTCGCCGTCCGGTGACGCGAGGATCTGCGCTTCAGCCGGATGCACCAGCCGCTCGGGGAATTCGTGATGGCCGGCGATGTGGTCGAAATGGCAATGGCTGGCCACCGCTACCAACGGCCGTTCGGTGATCCACGGCAGTTGCTCGCGCAGGCTGACCAGCCCGGAACCGCTGTCGAGCAGCAAGTCTTTGTCGCGGCCCTGGATGTGCCAGAGGTTGCAGCGATAGAAGGGGCGGATGTAAGGCTCGTGAATCAGGCGAATGCCGTCACTGAGCTGTTTCACCTCGAACCATTGATCGCGAGAAACAATCTTCATCAAAGGTTTTCTCCAGACGAAAAAAAACGGGTGTGGCAACCGACGCCACACCCGTCGAAGAAAGCATCAAGTCGTTATGTTCAGCTTAGGCGGCGCTGGCCACCACTGCAGGGCGACGGGACAGCAAGCTGACCACCACGAAACTCACCAGACCTACGCCGAGGCTGTAGTAGATCGGGGTGTTGGCGTCCATACCATCCTTGATCATGAACACCAGCGCGGTAGCAAAGCCCAGGCCCATGCTGGCGATAGCGCCGGCGGTGGTTGCGCGTTTCCAGAAGATCGCACCGATCAGCGGGATCAGCATGCCACCCACCAACAGGTTGTACGCCAGGGTCAGCGCGCTGATCACGTCGTTGACCACCAGCGCGATGCCGAGTACCACGATGCCGGTCAGCAGGGTGAACAGGCGGTTGATGCGCAGGCTCGACTGTTTACCGCCACGCAGTTTCGGCAGCAGGTCTTCGGTCAGGGTGGTGGCGGCGGCGAGCAGGCCGGCGCTGGCGGTGGACATCATGGCCGCCAGGGCAGCCGCAATCACCAGGCCACGGATACCGTCCGGCAGGGACAGTTTGACGATGGCGGCGAAGGCGTTGTTGACGTTGTCCAGGTCCGGGATCAGCACATGAGCGGCCATGCCGATCAGGGCGCAGGCCAGTCCGTAAAGGATGCAGTAGAAGCCTGCGAATGTACCGGCGACCTGAGCCACTTTGGCGCTCTTGACGGTGAACACACGCTGCCAGATGTCTTGGCCGATCAGGATCCCGAAGAAGTAGATCATGAAGTAGGTGATGATGGTGTCCCAGCCAATCGTGGTGAAGCTGAAGGCGGTTGCCGGCAGTTTCAACACCAACTCATCCCAACCACCGACGCGGTACAGGCAGATCGGCAACAGGATGAACATCAGGCCCACGGTCTTGATGACGAACTGGACGATGTCGGTCAGGGTCAGGGACCACATGCCGCCGATCGCCGAATAAATCACCACCACACCACCGCCGACCAATACCGACAGCCAGAACGGCAGGTCGAACAGCACTTGCAGCACGGTGCCAATGGCCAGGATCGAGACCACGCCGATCATCAGCGCATACGCCAGCATGATCACCGCGCTCGCGGAGCGGGCCATCGGGTTGTAGCGTTTTTCCAGGACCTGGGTGACGGTGTAGATTTTCAGCTTCAGCAGCGGTTTGGCGAGGAACAGGTTCAGCGCCACGATCCCGCAACCCAGTGCGGCGCACAGCCAGAAACCTGAGATGCCATGGACGTAGCCCAGGCGCACGGTGCCGACGGTGGACGCGCCGCCCAGAACGGTGGCGGCCATGGTGCCCATATACAGGCTCGGGCCGAGGTTACGACCGGCGACCAAAAAGTCTTCGTTGGTCTTGGCCTTGCGCATGCCGTAGTAGCCGAGTATCAGCATCGCGGCGGCGTAGATGAGTACGACGAATAAATCCAATGCCATGTTGGCGTGTCTCCGATTGTCTTTTTTATGGTGAGGCGAAAATCAATCCCTGGGGGGAGCATTAATCTCTATGGGAGCGTGGCTTGCCCGCGATGGGGGCGCCGCGGTCTGTCAGGCAGACCGCGTCATCGTTCATCGCGGGCAAGCCCGCTCCCACAGGAAATGCGTTGACCACAGGTAATGCGTTCAATCAGGCGACTTGTCGCACTGCCGGTTTAGCGAGCGAATCCGTGCCCTTGCTGCGTGGATCGTTTGGACCGAACACCGCGGCCGATTCCGGGAACAGGCTCAACAGCGCCAGGTACACCAGCGACGCCAGGCCAAGGGTGACCGGCAAGCTGATGTCGATGCCGCCGGCCAGTTCACCGAGCGGACCCACGAACTGCCCAGGCAGGTTCACAAAGCACAAGCCCACCGCAGCGCTCGGGATCCAGGCACCCAGACCACGCCAGTTCCAGCCGTGCGTGAACCAGTAGCGACCACCTTTCTCGCCGCGGGTGAACACTTGCAAGTCATCCGGGCAGTAGAAGCCGCGACGCACCAGCAGACCGATGATCATGATCACCATCCACGGGGTGGTGCAGGTGATGATCAGCACGGCGAAGGTCGACACGCTCTGCACCAGGTTCGCCGCAAAGCGTCCGATGAAGATGAAGGCAATCGACATTACGCCGATCAACAACGTGGCCTTGACCCGCGACAGTACCCGTGGGAACACGCTGGACATGTCCAGCCCGGTGCCATAGAGCGAGGTGGTGCCGGTGGACATGCCGCCGATCACCGCAATCAGGCACACCGGCAGGAAGAACCAGCTCGGCGAGACGGCCAGCAGGCCGCCGACGTAGTTGTTGGCGGCGATGTAGTCCGGTGCCTTGATCGCTACGATGGTGGCGGTGGCGAGGCCGAAGAGGAAGGGAATCAAGGTTGCGATTTGTGCTGCGATCACCGCCAGCATGATTCGGCCTTTCGGGGTTTCGCGCGGGATGTAGCGCGACCAGTCACCGAGGAACGCGCCGAAGGAAATCGGGTTGCTCATGGCCACCAGCGCGGCGCCGATGAACGCTGCCCAGAAACCGGCCTGACCCATGGCTACGGTGCCGGCGAACTGGCTGTCGAAGGTCGGGGCGAAGGCGAAGATGCCGAGCAGGAACAGCAGGCTGGCGGCCCACACCGCGATGCGATTGACCCACAGCATGAAGCGAAAGCCGTAGATGCACACCGTCAGCACCAGGATCGCGAACAACCCGTAGGCCAGGCCCAGCGTCAGGTCGGTTTCCGGAAGGCCGATCAGGCGTTTGGCACCACCCACCAATGCATCACCCGAGCTCCAGACGGAGAGCGAGAAGAATGCGATAGCGGTCAGAAGCGACAGGAAGGAGCCGACGATCCGCCCGTGCACGCCGAAGTGCGCACCAGAGGAAACGGCGTTGTTGGTGCCGTTGAGCGGGCCGAACAGGCCCATCGGCGCAAGGATCAGCGCACCGAGCAACACGCCCAGCACAATCGCCCAGACCCCGGCCTGGAACGACAGGCCGAACAGCACGGGAAAACTGCCGAGCACTGCTGTGGCGAAGGTATTGGCGCCGCCGAAGATCAAGCGAAACAGGTCGCTGGGTTTGGCGTCGCGCTCATGATCCGGGATCTGTTCGACCCCGTTTGTTTCAATGCTGCTAAGGCTTTTTTCTTTGTTGTTGTTATTCATGATCTGCTCCGATCATAAAGGCGCGCTCATCGTGTGTGAGCGTCACCTGTTTGGCTAAGGGGTTGGCAGCCCTTCCGGCATCGCGGACAAATGTTCGTGGCAGGCCAGCCATAGGCCTTGTTGTTGTCGGCGAAACACAATCGTCTCGCGCTCCTGGCTGAAGTGTTGCTCCCCTTGCATGCGCAGCTCGGTGGCCACGTCATGGATGAAAATCGCCACGTCACCCTGCAGGCTGACGAAGGCGTTGCTTGAGGTGCACGAGAGCACCTCGAAGCCATCCTCGGCTCGCCAGGTGTCCCACAACGCCTGATAGGCATCGCGCGACAGCAGGGGCTGCTCGAGGGTGTAGAACACGAAGCTCGCGTCGGCGCTGAACGCACCGAAGTAGGCTTCGCGATCATTACGGGCAAAGGCTGTTACCAGATCGGCAGCGGCCTTGAGTACCTGATCACGTTCGTTCATGACCGATCCTCAGCGGTGGACCACGCCAGGCAGTACGCAGAGCATTTCGTACAGCAGGTTGGCGGCCAGCAGCGAGGTGTTGCCGGTGGTGTCGTAAGCGGGCGAGACTTCTACCAGATCGCAGCCGACCAGGTCGAGGCCCTGGCAGCCGCGAACGATTTCAATCGCCTGAATGGTCGTCAGACCACCGATTTCCGGGGTGCCGGTACCTGGCGCCCAGGCTGGGTCGATGCCGTCGATGTCGAAACTCAGGTACACCGGACCGCCGCCGACTTTCTCGCGAACTTCGGCCATCAGCGGGGCCAGGGATTTGTGCCAGCACTCTTCGGCCTGAACCACACGGAAACCCTGGTTGCGGCTCCAGTTGAAGTCGTCAGCGGTGTAGCCCTGAGCGCGCAGGCCGATTTGCACCACGCGGTCCGGATCCAGAAGGCCTTCTTCGACAGCGCGACGGAAGGTGGTGCCGTGGGCGATTTTCTCGCCGAACATGTGATCGTTCACATCGGCGTGAGCGTCGATGTGCACCAGGCCGACCTTGCCGTGCTTCTTATGGATCGCACGCAGGATTGGCAGGGTGATGGTGTGGTCGCCGCCGAGGGTCAGGGGGATCACATTGTGTTCGAGGATTTTGTGGTAGGACTCTTCGATGATCCGTACGGCGTCCAGCAGGTTGAACGTGTTGATCGCCACGTCACCGATGTCGGCAACCGACAGCGAGTCGAACGGTGCAGCGCCGGTAGCCATGTTGTACGGGCGGATCATCACCGATTCAGCGCGGATTTCGCGAGGCCCGAAACGGGTGCCGGGGCGCAGGGAAGTACCGATGTCCAGAGGGACGCCAACGAAGGCAGCATCCAGACCGGCAGCGGTTGGCAAATGGGGGAGTCGCATCATGGTGGCGATGCCGCCGAAGCGCGGCATTTCATTGCCGCCCAGTGGTTGGTGAAGAATCTTGTCCACGGGTAGGGCCTCATCGTCGTTGTTTTATTTATGTCGGTTGCGCAGGTCGGGGAGACGCAGGCACCGCTGTGGGTCGATTCTGCGAAATGTAGTGGGCGGGAAGAATCGTTACGGGCAAATACTTAGTTCAGATTTTTCTAAACTAATGGCTCGGGCGGCGATAGACTTGAAGCCACGCGCAGATCCTTGGTGCCTGTCATTCAAGGTGAGAACACATGCAACCCCTGTGGGAGCGAGCTTGCTCGCGATAGCGGTGGGCCAGTCAACATCGAGGTTGACTGTCAGCCCCTCATCGCGAGCAAGCTCGCTCCCACAGTGGTCTGTGTTTCTCAAAAGTAATGCGCGTTTCGTTGCAATTGGAGAGCCCCATGGCCAACGCGTTACCCGACCTGAAACTTTTGCGCATCTTCGTCAGCGTGGTTCGCCATCAGGGGTTTGCCAACGCCCAGCAAGAGCTCAACCTCTCGACCTCGGCCATCAGCACTTACATGAGCCAGCTCGAAGCCGCCCTCGGCCTGGTCCTCTGCCATCGCGGCCGGGGTGGTTTCAGCCTGACCAGCAAAGGCGAACTGTTCCACCAGGAAACCCTGCGTCTGCTCGGCGAACTCGAAGGCTTCGAACAATACGCCGCGGCGCTCAAGGGCGAACTGCGCGGCACCTTGAACCTCGGCGTCATCGACTCCACCGTCAGCGACAAGGCCTTGCCGTTCGCCGAAGCCATTGGCGCCTACAGCCAGGAACACCCGGCCGTGCATTTGCATTTGTCGGTCATGAGCCCTTACGAACTGCAACTCGGTGTGCAGGACAACCGTCTCGACCTGGCCATCGGCGCGTTCTCCACGCGCATGAGCGGTTTGGTCTACATGCCGCTGTACCGCGAACAACACTGGTTGTATTGCAGCAGTCGTCATCCGCTGTTCACCGAGCGGCGCATCCCTGAACAAGTGATCACCCAGCAGCGTATGGTCGGCCGTGGTTACTGGAGCCAGGCGGAACTGGCACGCCACGGTTTCAAGCACAGCGCAGCGACGGTGGAAAGTATGGAGGCGCAACTGATTCTAGTGCTGTCGGGCGCCTACATCGGTTATCTGCCGGAGCACTACGCGCAGGCTTGGGCGGATAAGGGCGATTTGCGAGTGCTACTGCCGGCGACTTTCGGCTATCAGGCGCCGTTTTCGATGATCGTGCGTCGTGGCCGCAGCCGCGAGCCGTTGATCCAGACCTTTCGCGATTTGCTCAAAGCGCAACTGAATCAGGCTTGAAAACTATGTCCAGAATCCAATGTCCGCGCTGCCTGCGTCCGCAAACCCATTGCCTGTGCCCGCTGATTCCGAGCCTCGACAGCCGCACCCGAGTGCTGTTGTTGCAGCATCCCAGCGAAGTGAACCATGCGCTGAACACCGCACGGTTGGCGGCGTTGGGGTTGAGGAATGCCGAGCTGATGGTTGGCGAGGTGTTCGAGGATTTGCCGGTATTGTTGAATCAGCCGGGTTATCAGGCGCGGCTGCTGTTTCCCGCCGATGATGCGCAGCCGTTGCAGGCTTACACGGCAAATGATCAGCCGCTATTGCTGGTCGTCCCGGACGGCACCTGGCGCAAGGCGCGCAAGATGCTGCACCTCAACCCGCTGCTGGCGGCGCTGCCGAGGGTGACGTTGGCGCAGGGCGGGGTGTCGAGATATCGATTGCGCAAGGCACCGGGGCCGGGTGCGTTGTCGACGGTGGAGGCGATTGTTCAGGCGTTGCAGACCCTCGAAGCGCCGACCACTTTCGAACCGTTGTTACGACCGTTCGAAGCGTTGATCGAGGGGCAGATTGCGGCGATGGGGGAGGAGACCTTTCGGCGCAATCATGGGCCGAAATGATCATTGCCTGTGCGGGCCTCATCGCAAGCAAGCTCGCTCCCACAGTTGACCGAGTTCTTCCAGAAGAAATGCGATCCACTGTGGGAGCGAGCTTGCTCGCGATATAGGTAGTCCAATCACAGAAAATCCGGGCCAGAGACTAACGTTCGCGCATCGCCTCGGTCCGGGCTTTAAGCACCGGTTTGAGCAAGTAATCCAGCACGCTTTTCTCCCCGGTAATGATGTCCACCGTCGCCACCATCCCCGGAATGATCAGCAACGGTTTCACATCCCCGCCCAAGTGATTCTTATCAGTCCGCACCTGAATCAGGTAGAAGCTGTTGCCCTTGTCATCCGTAATCGTGTCCGCGCCAATCAACTCCAGCTTCGCACTCAGCCCCCCATAAATCGTGTAGTCGTAAGCACTGAACTTGACCATCGCTTTCTGCCCCGGATGCAGAAACGCCACGTCCTGCGGGCGGACCTTGGCTTCGATCAGCAAGTTGTCTTCAATGGGCACGATTTCCACCATGTCGCTGCCCGGCTGGACCACGCCGCCGATGGTGTTGACCTTAAGTACTTTGATAATCCCGTGAACCGGCGACACCACCGTGGTGCGGGTTACGCGGTCATCGATAGCAATGCTCGATGCCGTAATTTTCGACAGGTCGGTGCGTTTTTCATTCAGCTCTTTCGCCGCGTCGGAGCGGAAGGATTGTTCGGACTCATCAATCTTGCTTTTGATCTCGTTGATCGCCGATTCCGCACGAGGAATCGCCAGGGTCGTGGCGTTCAATGAACCGCGAATCTCCACCGCACTGCGTTTGAGTCGCAAGATTTCCACCGGCGAAACCGCCCCGGTGCCCACCAGCGGGGCGGACATGTTCATTTCTTGCTGCAGCAGCGCCAGGCTTGAACTGTATTGGCCCTGTTTGGAGCGGAACTCTGCCAGTTCCTGGGTTTTTTGCCGAAGCTGCTCACTCAAGGTGCGCTGTTCGCTGGCCAGTCGACGTTGCCGTTGTTCGTGCAGCGAGCGCTCGTCTTCGGCCACTTGCGGCGCCTTGGCGATCACTTCCGGGGACAACTTGAACGGCCGGCCTTCCGCTTCGGCCGACAGTCGTTCGACCTGCGCGGTCAGCGCATAACGATCCGCCTCGCTTTCGCCCTTGTTCGACAGGAATCGAGTGTCATCGAGGCGCAGCAGGGTGTCGCCCTTGTTCACCATTTGCCCTTCGCGCACGAAAATCTCAGTGACGATGCCGCCTTCCAGGTTCTGGATCACTTGGACTTTGCTCGACGGAATCGCCTTGCCTTCGCCCATGGTCACTTCCTGCAGCACCGCAAACTTGGCCCAGACCACCGCAGTGATAATCAGCGCAGCCGCCAGCCACACAGTGATCCGCGACCAGCGTGGGGAATCCTGCAACGAGGCGCCCGCGGTTTCCGGCATGAATTCGCTTTCGGCGCTTTTGCTGAAACTGCCGAAGTAGCCGCGCGGCTTCGAATTGGAGAGCGGGGTGTCGGATGATGAACGGGCCATGGCTAGCTCCTAGACAGCCGCAGAGCCGACACGGCCCTTGCGCAGTGCATCGATGACCACTTCTTTCGGACCGTCGGCGACGATCCGCCCGTTGTCCAGCACCACCAGCCGATCCACCAGGCTGAGCATCGAGGTGCGGTGGGTCACCAGCAGCAGGGTTTTGCCCTGGACCCAGCGGTGGAGTTTTTGCCGCAGAACGTCTTCGCTACTGTTGTCCATGGCACTGGTGGGTTCGTCGAGCAACATGATCGGCGGATCCAGCAACAAGGCGCGAGCCAGCAACACCGCCTGACGTTGCCCGCCGGACAGCAGTTGTCCGCGTTCACCCACTGGCCGGTCGAAGCCTTGGGGATGCTGACGCGCCAGCTCGGTGACACCGGTCAGTTCGGCGACTTCGAGCATGCGTGAATCGCTGATGTAGCGGGCGCCTAGGGTCAGGTTGTCGCGCAGGCTGCCGGCCAACAGCGGCAGGTCATGGGCGACATAACCGATTTGCTGGCGCAGGTCGGCGACGTCCAGTTGCCGCAGGTCCAGGCCATCGAGCAGCAGCTGGCCTTCTTCCGGTGCGTAGAAACCCATCACCAGCCGCGCCAACGTACTTTTGCCCGAGCCGCTGCGGCCGATGATGCCGATCCGCTCGCCGGGTTTCACGCTGAAGCTGATGTTGGCCAAGGCCGGAGCGTTCTGGCCGTTGTAGTGGAACGTCACACTGCTGACGTCCAGCGCGCCTTGCAGTTGCGTGCGTTCCAGCGGCCGTTGTTTGGCGTCGCGTTCCTGCGGCAAGGACATCAGCGCATCGGTGCTTTTCATGGTCAGTTGCGCTTGCTGGTAGCGGGTGATCAAACCGGCAATTTGCCCCAGCGGCGCGAGCACCCGGCTGCCGAGCATGTAGGTCGCTACCAGCGCACCGACGCTGAGGTTGCCGGCAATGATGCTGTAGACGCCGGCGACGATGGTCGCCATGCCGGAGAATTGCTGGATGAACAGCGTGCCGTTGGTGGCCAGCGCCGAGAGGTTGCGCGCATGACTATCGAGGCGGGTGAGGGCGCCGTGGGTGCTTTCCCATTTGTGCTGGCGTTCGCTTTCGGCGCTGCAGGCCTTGAGGGTTTCCAGGCCGCCGAGGGTTTCGATCAGCAGCGCCTGGCGTTCGGCGCCCAGGGTCAGGCTTTTCTGTACGGTGTCGCGCAGGCGCACCTGGATCACCATTGCGAAGATGATCGTGATCGGAAACGCCAGTAACGGAATCACCACCAGCCAGCCGCCGAGCAGGCCGATCACCACCAGCATCAGCACGGCAAAGGGCAGGTCGATCAGGCTGGTGAGGGTCACGGCGGTGAGGAATTCCCGCAGGCCCTGGAAGTCGTGAATGCTTTGGGCAAAACCACCAATGGTCGCCGGCCGTGCTTTCATCGCCATCCCGGTAATGCGTTCGAACAACGTGGCCGAAAGGATCACGTCGGTTTTCTTCCCGGCGGAGTCCAGCAAGTGCGCGCGAACCACCCGCAGCGCCAGTTCGAAACCGGTGCCGATCAGCAAGCCGATGGACAGCACCCACAACGTCGACGTGGCCTGGTTCGGCACCACCCGGTCGTAGGTCTGCATCACGAACAGCGGCACCATCAGCCCCAGCAGGTTGATCAGAAAGCTCGCCAGAATCGCATCGCTGTACAGCCATTTCGACAACTTCAAAGTGTCGCGAAACCACGCTTCAACCCGCGGCACCAGCGGCGAGCGCAAGTCTTCGAGTTCATGCCGCGGCCGCGCGAACAAGGCTTGGCCGCTGTAATTCTCGGCCAGCTCGTCCGTGCTGACCCATTGTTCACCGCCGTCGGCTTCGCTCGGCAAAATCAGCAACTGTCCGTCATCGCCGAAGCGTCGTAGAACGGCCGTACGGCCGTTGTTGAGGATCAGCATCACTGGCAGGTTGAGGGCGGAAATGTCCGCCAGTTCACGGCGCAGCAATCGCGCCTGCAAACTGGCCCGGGCCGCTGCGCGAGGCAGCAGGTCCAGGCTCAAACGTTGTTTGTTCAGGGGGAGCCCGGCACTCAGGCTGGCGCGGCTGACCGTCGCGCCATGGAGTTTGCAGAGGATCAGCAGACCGTCCAGAAGCGGGTCATCGAAGCTCAGGCGCGGATCGACACTGATGTTGCCGGGTTCCATGCTGGTCACATTGATCGCTCCCGTTGGCATAGGTATCTACACATCTCTCTGTAGGAGCTGCCGCAGGCTGCGATCTTTTGATCTTGTTTTTTTCAGGATCAAGATCAAAAGATCGCAGCCTGCGGCAGCTCCTACAGGGGTTACTTCAGTTCGGGCAAACGGGCTTCGTTTTTTACTTCCGTGGAGGCGATCGCATCGGCGGGCAACACCACCCGTTGTTTGCTCAGCAACTGCCCCATGTTCGCCAGCACGCGGTACATCGAGAACTCCTCGGTGTAGCGCACTTCGGTGTAGCGGCGGTTGGCGTTGTAGAGCTCGTTTTCACTGTCCAGCAGGTCGAGCAGGGTGCGTTGGCCCAGGCCGAACTGGTCCTGATACGCCACGCGCACGCGTCGGCTGGTATCCGCGTATTCGAGGGCGGTCGGGGTTTGTTTCTTGGCATTGACCATGGCGTTCCAGGCCAGGTGAATGTTCTCGTTGAGTTGGCGCAGGGCATTGTTGCGGATGTCCATCGCCTGGTTGATCTGGTGCGCATTGGAGGCCAGGCGAGCCTTGTCACTGCCACCGCGGAACAGGTTGTAGTTCATCACCACGCCGACTCGCCATTCGTTGTCGTGGCCTTCATCGCCCTGCACATTGTTGTTCGCACCCACGGCAGCTTCGGCGTCGAAGCGAGGGTAGAACGGCGACTTGGCAACTTCGTACTGGCTCTCGGCCGATTGCACATCGGCCTGGGCGGATTTCAGGTACGGGTTGTTTTCCAGCATGCTTTGCTGGGCTTCCTGCAGGGTGGCGGGCAGTTCGCCGCGGGTCGAGGGCGGGGCTTCGAGTTCATCGGGCAGGCGCCCCACGACGGCGTAGAAGTTCGACTCGGCATCCGCCAGATCGACTTCAGCGGTATCGAGGTTGTTTTGTGCCAGTGCCCGGCGAGCGACGGACTGGTCGGAGTCGGCGGTGCTGCCGATACCACGCTGGGTGCGCAGACCGATCTGATCGTTGACCCGCATGTGAGCTTGCAGATTGTTCGTGGCCAAGGTCACCAGTTCGCGGCGCTTGAGCACTTCGAGGTAGACCTCGATGGTGCGCAGGGCCAGATCCTGAGCGGTGCCCTGAGCGTAATAGGCCCGGGAATTGACCACGCCTTTGGTGCGCTGGACTTCGTTGGAGGTGTTGAAACCATCGAAGAGCATCTGCCGCAGACGCAATTCCGATTGGGTGTAGGTCAGGATTTCGGTGTGGTGATTACCGAATGCCCGGGTGCTGGTGTTATCGCTGTACCCGCGCCCGTAGGCGGCATTCAGATCAACCGATGGATAAAATCCTCCCTTGGCGACTTTCACTTGCTCATCGGCCGAGAGGCGGCTGTCTACACGCGACGCCAGCTCCGGGTGGGTCGCGATGGTGCTCTGGATTGCCTCCGTCAATGACATGGCTTGAGCCTGAGAAGTGCAGGCCATGGCCAGTAGAATTGCGCTGCAGAGGGGGGTTAATACGCGCATGGGTGCCTCTCCCTGATTCCTAATGGTGCTTATTAGTCGCCAAATATTTGACGGCATTTATAGTGAAAACCGTTTCATGCTTGTAACAACAGAGCTAAGAACATTCTGGGGAAAAACATAGAAGAATTTTTCATAATGCTTATGCCAAAAAAAACTTATGCGCTCCGCAAAATCCAGCACATTGTTCACTCCGAAAGCCCTTGATTTACGAGCGTTAGGGCGCTCATCAGGGCTTGAGGAAAGTTCCAAACCACATATCGACATAGGGCGGGGAAGTGCTGGAGGGGAGGGAGGCGGACGGTTTTGAGGTGACGGTTTTTTGTCACCTTAGTGGATCAAAACCGTTACGCATCGCTCAAAGGGTGACTTGTTGCGCAAGTGGATCCCGATGCCATTGATTGCAGAGGGTTTTTATCCCGCAGCAGACACGTCGCCCGCGAGCGGCACGCTTGGCGAGAACGGCGCCAGGGCAGCGGCTTACTTCAGGTAACCGCTGCCAGCAGGCGATTCCGCCAGACAACCCGTTGGAGCCATGAGCACGTTCTTCGCAAAAACAGGATGCCGACAGCGGTTGGCAGCGGAGGAAGTGCACATGGCTACGCTCATCGGTATTGTCAGTAAGGTCATTGGTCAGGTGTTCGCGGTTACGAGCGATGGCACCCGACGCGCGCTGGTCGAGGGGGACCGGTTATTCGCCAGCGATCAACTGGTCACCGGGGCCGAAGGCGCGGTGGCGGTGAATCTGCAGAATGGCCAGGAACTGACCCTCGGGCGTGGCAGCAGTATGGAGATGACGCCTCAGTTACTCGCGCATCAGGCACCCCATGTAGACACCGCTGAAGCGGTGACGCCGACTCAGGCGCAACTGACCGATGTCGAGCAACTGCAAAAAGCGATCGCTGCCGGCGACGACCCGACCCAGACCGCTGAAGCTACGGCGGCCGGACCGGGTGCGACCGGCGCACCTGGTGCACTGGGTGGCGGCCACACGTTTGTCATGCTTGAAGAGGTGGGCGGGCGGGTCGATCCAACTATTGGTTTTCCTACCGCAGGCTTCAACGGCATTCCCGTGGTTCCCCTGGAACGGCTGGCCGGTGACCCGGACAACGGCGACAACGGTGCAGGTGGTTCAGGCGGTTCAGGCGGTTCGGGTGGTTCAGGAGATTCAGGAGATTCAGGAGATTCAGGAGATTCAGGAGGTTCAGGAGGCACAGGCGTTCTTCCTGTAACACCGGTTGTTCCTGATGTGCCGAACAATCCGGTGACCCTCACCGGCCTGTCGGTGGCAGGGGGCGAATTGACCCTCAATGAGGCCAACCTAGCCGACGGTTCGGCCCCCAACCCTGGGGCACTGACCAAGACCGGCACGTTCAGCGTGTCTGCTCCTGACGGGCTGACCAGCCTGAGCATCGGAGGGATCAACGTGATCAGCGGTGGCGTTGCCGCAGGCTTCCCGCAATCGATCACCACCCCGTTGGGCAACACCCTGACCGTCACCGGCTACAAGCCGGCCACGGGGGTTGTGAGTTACAGCTACACCCTCAACGACAATGAAACCCATCCGGCCGGTGACGGCGCCAACAGCATCACCGAGAATTTCGACGTCGTCGCCACCGATACGGACGGCAGTTCGGCGACCGGGCAAATCAACGTCAACATCGTCGATGACCTGCCGACCGCCCATGCCGACTCGACCTCGGTCGCCGAAGGCGGCATCGTCAGTGGCAACGTGCTGTGGAACGACGTCCGCGGTGCCGATGGTCCCGCCGCCGGGGGCGGAGTGGTAGGCGTGCGTGCCGGTTCAGACACCTCGACTTCGGCCATCGGTGGCCTGAACAGCCAGATCAATGGCACCTACGGTTACCTGACGCTGGACGCCAACGGCAACGCTGAATACCACAGCAACCCCAACGCCGTGAACGGTCCCGGTGCGACCGACGTGTTCACCTACACCTTGCGCGATGCCGACGGTGATGAAAGCACCACCACCATCACCATCGACGTGAACAACAGCGGCATCAGAGCGATCAGCGACAACGACGTGACCGTGTATGAAAAAGCCCTCGACCTGAACAAGGACGGTCAGGATCTGGCCGCCGGCACCGTTACTGGCAGCCAGCCGGGCAATACCGGCGAAACCGCCAGTGGCACCCTGGTCGGTTCGGTCAGCGGCGCGGTCGGCGCGATCACCTACACCCTGGTCGGCAGCGCCACCGGCACCTACGGGCAGATCCTGCTCAATCCCGATGGCTCCTACACCTACACGCTGACGTCGGCGCCAAGCACCACGCCGCAGGCGAACGATGGCGCCAACACCTTGAGTGAAAGCTTCACCTACAAAGCCACCGACGCTCTGGGCAACAGCACCACCAGCACCATCGTGGTCAAAATCGTCGATGACCTGCCGACTGCTCATGCTGACGAGACCTCGGTCGCAGAGGGCGGCATTATCAGCGGCAACGTGCTGTGGAATGACGTCGGCGGCGCCGATGGCCTCGCCGCAGGGGCGGTGCTCGGCGTGCGTGCCGGCTCAGACACCTCGGCCCCGGCCGTTGGCGGCCTGAACACTCAGATCAATGGCACCTACGGTTACCTGACGCTGGACGCCAACGGCAACGCCGTCTACCACAGCAACCCGAACGCCGTGAGCGGCCCCGGCGCGACCGACACGTTCACCTACACCCTGCGCGATGCCGACGGTGACCAAAGCACTACCACTATCACCATCGACGTGCGCAACAGCTGCATCAGAGCGGTCAGCGACAGCGACGTGACCGTCTACGAAAAAGCCCTCGACCTGAATCAGGATGGCCAGGATCTGGCGCCCGGCATCGTTACCGGGAGCCTGCCGGGCAACACGGGCGAAACCGCAAGTGGCACCCTGGTCGGCTCCGTCACGGGCGCGACCGGCGCAATCACCTACACCTTGATCGGCAGCGCCACCGGTACCTATGGGCAAATCCTGCTCAATCCCGATGGCTCCTACACCTACACGCTGACGTCGGCGCCAAGCACCACGCCGCAGGCGAACGACGGCGCCAACACCTTGAGTGAAAGCTTCACCTACAAAGCCACCGACGCTCTGGGCAACAGCACCACCAGCACCATCGTGGTCAACATCGTCGATGACCTGCCGACCGCCAATGCCGACTCGACCTCGGTCGCCGAAGGCGGCATCGTCAGCGGCAACGTGCTGTGGAATGACGTCGGCGGCGCCGATGGCCTCGCCGCAGGGGCGGTGCTCGGCGTGCGTGCGGGTTCAGACACCTCGGCCCCGGCCGTTGGCGGCCTGAACACTCAGATCAATGGCACCTACGGTTACCTGACGCTGGACGCCAACGGCAACGCCGTCTACCACAGCAACCCGAACGCCGTGAGCGGCCCCGGCGCGACCGACACGTTTACCTACACCCTGCGCGATGCCGACGGTGACCAAAGCACCACCACCATCACCATCGACGTGCTCAACAGCTGCATCAGGGCGGTCAGCGACAGCGACGTGACCGTCTACGAAAAAGCCCTCGACCTGAACAAGGACGGTCAGGATCTGGCGGCCGGCACCGTCACCGGCAGCCAGCCAGACCGCACGGTTGAAACCGCCAGCGGCACCCTGGTCGGCTCGGTCAGCGGCGCCAGCGGCGCGATCACTTACACCCTGGTCGGCAGCGCCACTGGCACCTACGGCCAAATCCTGCTCAATCCCGACGGCACCTACACCTACACGCTGACGTCGGCGCCAAGCACCACGCCGCAGGCGAACGACGGCGCCAACACCCTGAGCGAAAGCTTCACCTACAAAGCCACCGACGCTCTGGGCAACAGCACCACCAGCACCATCGTGGTCAAAATCGTCGATGACCTGCCGACTGCTCATGCTGACGAGACTTCGGTCGCAGAGGGCGGCATCGTCAGCGGCAACGTGCTGTGGAACGACGTCGGCGGCGCCGATGGCCTCGCCGCAGGAGCGGTGCTCGGCGTGCGTGCGGGTTCAGACACCTCGACTTCGGCCATCGGTGGCCTGAACAGCCAGATCAATGGCACTTACGGATACCTGACGCTGGATGCGGCGGGCAACGCGGTCTATCACAGCAACCCGGACGGCGTGAACGGTCCCGGGGCGACCGACGTGTTCACCTACACCTTGCGCGATGCCGATGGCGACGAGAGCACCACCACCATCACCATCGACGTGAACAGCAGCTGCATCACAGCGGTCAGCGACAACGACGTGACCGTCTACGAAAAAGCCCTCGACCTGAACAAGGACGGTCAAGATCTGGCGGCCGGCACCGTCACCGGCAGCCAGCCAGACCGCACGGTTGAAACCGCCAGCGGCACCCTGGTCGGCTCGGTCAGCGGCGCCAGCGGAGCGATCACTTACACGCTGGTCGGCAGCGCCACTGGCACCTACGGCCAAATCCTGCTCAATCCCGACGGCACCTACACCTACACGCTGACGTCGGCGCCAAGCACCACGCCGCACGCCGACGATGGCGCGAACACCCTCAGCGAAAGTTTCACTTACAAAGCCACCGACGCCCTGGGACATTCCACCACCAGCACCATCGTAGTGAACATTGTCGATGACCTGCCGACCGCCAACCCCGACGCAGCCTCGGTAGCGGAGGGCGGCATCGTAAGTGGCAACGTGCTGGTGAACGACTTCAGCGATGCCGATGGGGTTGGGGTGGTCGGCGTGCGTGCCGGTTCAGACACCTCGACCTCGGCCATCGGCGGCCTCAACAGCCAGATCAATGGCACCTACGGTTACCTGACGCTGGATGCGGCGGGCAACGCGGTCTATCACAGCAACCCGGACGCCGTGAACGGTCCCGGTGCGACCGACGTGTTCACCTACACCTTGCGCGATGGCGATGGAGACGAGAGGACCACCACCATCACCATCGACGTGAACAATAGCTGCATCAGCGACAACGACGGCGACCTGGCCGGTTCGACGTTGACGGACCCAGTCATTGCGAACGCGCCACCGGTGGCGGTCGATGACCACGTCATCACCAACGTGCTATCGGGCAACATCGTGGTGCCGGGCGAATTGCTGCTGGCCAATGACACCGACCCGAATGGCGATCCGCTGACCGCTTCGCCGACCACCGTCAGCACTGGTTGGATTGCCAAAGGCGCGGACTTCACCGGCACCCATCAAAACTTCAGCTTCACCGGCGGTAACGCGCAGGCGGTGACCCTCGCCCGCAGTGCATTCGTCGCCAACACGGCAGCCATGACGGCGGTGTTGGTAGTCAGCGGGGCGCTGGGAGCGGTCAACAACCCCCACGATGAGGACCGCATCACCGTCGACCTCAAACAGGGTGAAACCCTTAACCTGGACCACAACCTGGCGGCCGGTCATGTCGCCATGGAGTACTCAATCAACGGCGGCGCATGGATCGCCCTCGCGGACGGGCAAACCCTCACCGCAACGTCGGACAGCACCTACCAGATCCACATCACCAACATCGACAACGATGGTCCGGGCAACAGCGGGAGGGGAGCGGAAAACTACCAACTGACTATGACCGTCAACTACGCCGGAGCCGACATCACGCCAGATGTCCACGGCACCTACACCGCCAGCGACAGCCATGGCGGCAGCGACAGCGCCGCCGTGACCATCACCTATCAGGACGGCCACACCCTAACCGGCACGGCGGGCGATGATGTACTGGTGGCGGGCGCCGGTAACAACGTGATCAATGCCGGCGACGGCAACGACGTACTCACCGCCGGTTCCGGCAACAACGAAATGCACGGCGGCGCCGGCAATGACTTGCTGTACAGCGGTGCGGGCAACGACCTGCTCGACGGCGGCACCGGCGTCGACACCACGAGCTATGCCCACGCTACGGCCGGCATCACCGTCGATCTGAACCTGCTCACCCCGCAGAACACCGTGGGCGCCGGGACCGACACCCTGACGGCGATCGAAAACCTGACCGGCTCCAACTTCAACGATTCCCTGACGGGCGACAACAACAGCAACATCATCAACGGCGGCCTGGGTAACGACATGCTCAACGGCGGGGGCGGCGATGACTTCCTGATCGGCGGCCTGGGCAACAACACCCTCACCGGCGGCAACGGTGCCGACACCTTCCAGTGGCTCAAAGGCAACAGCGGCCACGACGTGGTCACTGACTTCACGCCGGGCATCGACAAACTTGACCTGTCGCAACTGCTGCAAGGGGAAAACGGCACTGCGGCGTCGCTGGATGACTACCTGCACTTCAAAGTCACCGGCAGCGGCGATTCACTGGTCACCAGTATCGACGTCAGCGCCATGGCTGGCGCCGCGCCGAACCAGACCATCGACCTGGCGGGTGTGAATCTGGCCAGCCATTACGGCGTAACGCCGGGGGCGGGTGGGGTGATTGCCGGTGGACACGACACGGCGACCATCATCAACGGGATGCTCAATGACCATTCGTTGAAGGTGGATACGGTGTGATCTGAAGACTGAAACGACAAAACCCGCGATCCCTGTGGAAAGGGATGGCGGGTTTTTTTGTTGTTTGTGGGTTCGTCGTTCAGTTCGGAATCCATCCCTCACCCTCTCCCAGAGGGAGAGGGGACTGACCGTGCGTGGCTTAAGTTATGAAACACACTCAAAAACCTGAGTTCCACGCGATTTTTCAGGTCGATTTAACTCGACCAAACAACTTGGGCCGGTAAATAAATGCGTCCACTTTTCCTCCTGGCCGAAAAACTGCCGCCGAAATGCTGCAGACCCATGCGGTAACCGGTGTTGAGCGGGCTGTTCAAATTAAATAGTCCATTCTCTTTTTTCAGATAATTACAAGGCACCGAAGGAAAAATTATCCATAAACAAATAATCGTACGCGTGACACTCCATCGATCGGATATGACGTCCTGGGGGCGCTGGAAAACTAAAAGAACCGAAATCAGTGGGGTTGTACGTTATTTGTGAAACTGGCTTGTCAAAACCGTCCAGATAGACAATGGTGATGGGTCTGTGAACATATATCAGATGAAATGAAATACGCGAATAGTTACTCCAGAATTTTAAGCGAACCAGTTGATATCCCGACTCGACTGCATGGCATAGTCCGAGAGCTCTACTGGCGGATGTGTCAAATATTCCGCAGGAGTCATTGCCATTGACCAGTGTCACTCTCATGCTTTGAAGGTCGAAAGATCCGCCACGGCTGATTTTATACAATGGAGCGCTTTGAAAGTTTTCGCTGAAGACTTTAGTTCCTACGATAACGGTATAAGGTGGGACCGAGACTGGTTTATCTCCATAGTTACCTCTGGCCGTGAGATTACAAGTGCCTAACGGTAGCGTAACCGAACGTTCCCATTGACCATTAACGTCGGTATCTACTGTAGCAATTAGAGCGCCATTGTTTAAAATTTCAATTTCTTGTTTGATGCTCCCGGCCCCCTTCACTGTCAAGACACTATCAGTGGTTCTCTCATTACGGTTTACTGGTACACCTTGGAGATCATTAATAATCGTGATGATCGGTTGCATTAGCTCGAGGTTTTTGACCCTGTAGATCTTGTTCGGAAACTTTGTGGCAGTCTGTGCATCGAGCACACCGTTAAAGTTCACTCGAAAGGTAAGGGTCATTTCACTGCCATCCTTAAGCGTTTTTAACCACGCTATCGGTATAGGCCTGATCAAGCCTGGCAATATGTTGTGATGTTCACCCTTGAGATCCTCATAAAAAGTAGCGCCGCCATCGGCATCAACCCCTTCATACCGCAACCAGACGTTCTGCCCCAGCACCTGATGCGGCCATTCGCCTACCCGAAGCTGATCCATGTCCTGCAGTTGGGTGATGTCCAGTTCGCTACCTGGCGCGCGGTCGATGGCCGGAGTCGGAAGACTCGGATGGCCATCCGGGATCGTGCCTACGGAAGCCGTCAAGATCGGTGACGGCGGCAGCGGTTTGCCGTCGCGGATCAGCAGATAACTGAGCTTGACCTGTTTACCCATGTTCGCCGCGATAAAAGCCTTGGTCAGCGCGAAGTTGGCGCGGCTATTGGCGTTAAGCGGTCTGGCGGTAAAGGCCGGAGAGCCCGCACCGGGGGCGCCTTCGACAATGAGTTGTACGGTGTCGCCCTTGCGATAACCCAGCACCTCCACTTGACCGTTGGCACCTTGCAGATTGGCGGCGTTCAGCGGGTCGAGTAAGCCATTGACGGACTTCTGCAACCTTGGAGGTTTCAGATCCGGCAACCCCTCACCGATGACCTGTGCCGAGGCCACTCTTGAACTGCCCTGCACAGTGCCATTTCTGAGCAACTGATACGTCGCTGTCACCACGCTGCTGGCAATCACCTGGTCGTTGGCCACTTGCAGAACGCAAGGTTTCTTCTGCCCGAATTCGTCCGCTTCCACGATACCGGACACCGCCACCACCACGTCGGGCTGGCCGGTGACTGTCGCGGTGTAGGTCGCATTGAGGGTGTCGCCCGGCAGGAAGCGATGGTCGCTGGTCAAGATGATCAGCAACAGCGAATTCCTACCCAGTTTTTCCAGGTCAATGATGCCCGGTTCGTCCGTCGGGTCGTTCTGGATTTCCCGCAGGATGGGCGTCGGTAGACGACTACCGGTCAGGTCCACGTCGACGAATTGCGTTGCAGACCAGGGCGAGTCGGTGTCCGGGCCATTGCCGAGCTGGTCGGTGACGGTGTAGGAAAACTTGAACTGAGGATGGTCCTTGGCATTTTCCAGATCGGCGCGCGTCAGTGTGAAACACACCGTGACCGGTTCATCCGAACCCGGTTTTGGGGCTTGCAGCGTGGTGACCGTGTGGAATACATCGTGGCCATTGCAGTTCAGGCGAATGCGGTCGTAAGCCCGGCAATACGGGTAAGACACGCACACTTGAGCACCCGCGACGGGGAAGTCCGGGCCGACGCCATGCTTGATTGCATCGGGCAGCAACAAGTCCAGCCGCGAGTGGCCGTCTTCTCCCGGATTAGTGTCTTGATCACCAGGCCGGATGGCGTTGTACAACAACTCCAGTGGTGGCTGGGAAGTGCCTATGTTCTGGCTGTTGCGAGTCACTGAATATGTGAGGCGGTTGGTGATGTCGGGAAGCAGCAGCTTTTTCGGAATGTACAGGGTGGTGGTGCTGATATCGGACGTCGTCTGCTGGCTGTCGATGCCGGGTTGGCCGTTGAGATTGAGGGTGACGGTGTCACCCGGTTGCTGTCCCAGATACGGATCAACCGCAACAGTGGCCCCCATGGGGGCCAGGTCATAAATCCGCAATGGCACACCTGCATGTGCACCCACGACTGGAACTGTGGCCTCGGGAAGCCTCGGTGCATACAGCACCAGCACAGTGTTTTCGAGCGCTTCGGTTAGATCGACGGTCATGGGAGGTTTCCTTGCCTGAAAAGGCGGAAATGGGGGAGTGATGCGGTATCAGACACCCGGCAAGGACAGGCTGACTACTGTCATATATGACAGGTCAAGGCAGGTTTAAGACGAACGGTCATGCCCCTCACATCGGCTCCGGCGGCCCAATCAAACGTCCCATCACCCCAAACAACCCCAACTCCCGGATCACCTCCAACTCCCCCTTGGTCTCCACCATCTCCGCAATCAACGGCAAATCATTGCTGTTGGTTGCCCGAAAAATAGCCTCGATGAACAACCTTTTATCACTCTGCTCATCAATGTGACGGATGTACGCACCGTCGATTTTCAAGTAAGCCAGCCCCAGTTGAGTCAGGTTGCCGATCTGGCCGAAGCTGCCGCCGAAATGCTGCAAACCGATGCGGTAACCGGTGTTGAGCAGGCTGTGGCTCAGGCGTTGCAGTTCTTCCTGAGACGGCAGTTGGCGTTCGTCGATTTCCAGAATCAGCAGGGGAGCGAGCCCGTTCGCGAAGAAGCCCGACAGACCACCGCAAAACTTGCCTCCTGAAATGCCACAGGCAAGTCTCACATCGCGCTAGCCCTGCGAATCGACGTTATCCAGCCTCCGATTCACCGCCAGCTCACCAATCCCCATCCGTCGTTCCAAACTGCTGGTTCTGGACTTATCGTGGTCTGCTTCTTTAATTCCCAACTACCCAAACATTGTTGTCAAAGTAATTGCAGATATAGACGCGAGTGCTGTCCGAGCTGAAGGCTACACCTGTGGAGTTGAGGCCGCCCGGGATGCGACGGACGTTAAAGGTCGTGGTATCGACTATCACGACGGCCTTGCCGCTAAACCACTCACTAGCACAGAGCGACTTGCCATCCGGACTGAGTGCCAATTGCCACGCGCCAAATCCGATTGGGATGTTGTGAATGACTGCATGGGTAATGGCATCGATCACCACGAGCAGGCTGCCGTCTGTCCTGACGGTATAGATGCGATTGCCGTCCCGGCTGACCACTATGCCGTGCGGATTGGACCCAACCCCAATGTTGCTGATCACTGAGTAAGTACTCGTATCAATCACCGAGACCGTCCCGCCGTTGCTGCCGACAGTGCCATTGCCATTCGCGTTGGCGGCATAGACACGACTACCGTCCGGGCTGACGGTAACTTCACTTGCATTGTTTTGAAGCACCAAGGTCTGGAGAGTCTCGAAGCGAGCCGTTTCGACTACCGTCAGCCTGCTGTTGGGGAAACCGGTAAAAGGATAAGTGCCACCACAAATATAGGCACGAGAGCCATCCGGGCTTATCGCAACGCCAAATGGAGCAAAACCCGAGAACGAGACATTGCGAATAATGTCGAGGCTGGTGGTATCGACTACGGTCAAAACCTGGTTAAGAGAATCAGCGCCACCCCGGGTGATATAGACGCGGCTGTTATCCGGACTGACTGCAACACCGAACACATTTCTCCCTAGTGCGATGGAGCCCATCACTTGGTGAGTGGAGGTATCAACCACCGTGAGTGCACCATAGTTAGCAGGATGTGAAGAACTGACGACATAGGCTCGGGTGCCGTCGGGACTAATTGCGATGTTGTAAGGGTAGGGAATTCCCGGGATGGTCCCCGCGGATGTCTGTGGTGTGACGGTCGCAACGCCAGTCACGGTCTGGTTTCCATGCAGAGCAGTCAAGGAATAAGCGCCGGGCACCGTGTGCCCCTTCACCCCGTTTACAGTGATCTTTCCATCTTTGTCGGTGACGAAGCGGCGGCTGCCCCCGACGTTGTCGCTGAAAGTAAAATCTTTTGGCAAGGACAGTTCGACGGTTTCGTCAGGTAGATCCACGCCATTCTTCGCCAGCGCCAGCCTGACTGTAAACCGGCCTGCCGGGGCGAGTGTGTAGGGGTCATTATCAAAGGTCAGGGTCACTACCGGGGCCGAAATCCTGAGCCGCAACTCGGGTGAGGGCGTCAGCGATCCTTTGCGGATCAGCACCCAGCGCAGTCTGAGGTTTCTGCCCTGATGTGCCCTGAGCAACTCGGGGCTTAGCGTGAAGTTGGCGCGTTTGTTCTGGTTCAACTTGACCGTCGCAAACTCCGGTGTGCCTGGAAGTGCATTGAGCGCCTCCAACCGCGCTTCGTCGCCCTCTTGAGCGGTCAGGTGTTCGACTCGCACCTTCACCCCTTCCGGATAAAGAGACGATTCAATCGGGTTCTTGGCCGGTGCCACCAGAAACGGTGCCTTCAGCTCAATCTGTGCATTGCCTGTCACCATGACAGGGGTTGAGTAAGAGCGTCCCAGTTCCCGGCCATTTCTCAATTGCTTGTAGTACACCCATATCTGCCAACCACTTGCGGCGGCAAAGTAGCTATTGTCCAGTGACAACTCGGGAAAGTCCGGGACAATTTTCACCTCCTTTGCCGTCACAAAAGTTACGTCCTTGCCCTCCGCGTTCCGGTAGGTGCAGGTCAGTTCCAGTGTGTCGCCTGTGGCCCATGGCGTGCGGATATGTACCTTGGCGACCACTGGTTGACCATTGAGTTCACCCAGGTCGATGGTGTCAGGCCCGTGCTGGGGGCTGAGGACGGGTTTGTCGAACCAGTCACCTTTGAGGTTCATCCACAGCGGGATACTCACCGAATACGGTTCTGGGGCAGGACCGTTGCCGATCCAGTCCTTGACCGTATAGGAGAAGGGAACTCCCGTCCCGTCGCCGGCGGCGACAAGAGCGGCATGATTCACCAGAATCGGTAGCGGATTCTGGTAGGACGTTTGCGCCGCTTCTTCGACGCTCACACTGTGTTCGATGACATGACCGTTGCAATTGAACAGGATCGTGTCGAACGCCCTCATCAACGGATAAAACACGTAAAACCAGACCCCGCGTTTCGCCAGCTCCGACCCTACGCCGTACTTGGCGGCGTCCTCGACCTCGATCATCAATTGCGAATTCACGCCATCGCCCGGCTGGTCGTCCCGCCCCCCCGGGCCTTCCCGGTGAAACCATGCCGGCAGGTCGTCAGAGGTGCCGATGTTCTGCGAACCGTTGGTGATGGTGTAGTGGATTAGGTTCCGGCCTTCGCGAAGATAGTCGGCGGAGATTTTGAGCGTGGCGGGTTTGTGTTCATCTCCAGGGTTCAGGTAGGTGTGGAAATCGACCTTCAGCTTGTTCACATACAAAGTGATGGTCTGGCCCTGCTGGCTACCGGTAAAAGGGTCCACAATCGCGGCGTATCCGGAGTCGGTCTTTGCGAGAATCGGGATGCCGCAATGCGCGTTGATCCCTTCAGGCACGGTGGTTTCCATGCCCTCAATCCTGACCAGATCCAACCTGAGAATCTCTGCAGCTGTCATGACCTCACTCCCTGCTCAAGGCGCCCACGAGTTAGAAGCAAGGGCGACGATGAGCGTCATGACACCTGATGTCGGGTGATTTGCCTACTGTCAAATATGACAGGTCAAGGCAGGTTTAAGACGAACGGTCATGCCCCTCACATCGGCTCCGGCGGCCCAATCAACCTTCCCATCACCCCAAACAACCCCAGCTCCCGAATCACCTCCAACTCCCCCTGCGTCTCAACCATCTCCGCAATCAACGGCAAATCAATGCTGTTGGTCGCCCGAAAAATAGCCTCGATGAACAGCTTTTTATCACTCTGCTCATCAATGTGACGGATGTACGCACCGTCGATTTTCAAGTAAGCCAGCCCCAGTTGAGTCAGGTTGCCGATCTGGCCGAAGCTGCCGCCGAAATGCTGCAGACCGATGCGGTAACCGGTGTTGAGCAGGCTGTGGCTCAGGCGTTGCAGTTCTTCCTGAGGTGGCAGTTGGCGCTCGTCGATTTCCAGAATCAGCAACGGCGCGAGTTCGGGCAGCGATTCGAGCATGGCGAGGATGTGTTGCAGCTGCGCTGGATCGCGCAGGGTGCTGCCGGACAGGCTTAGCGCCAGGGGCCAACGATTGACGATGAGGTAGTCGAGGGTGGCTTCGAGCATGGCCAAGTCAAACCGGGCCGACCAGCCGAGTCGATCGATCCACGGCAGGAAGTGCCCGGCGGCAATGGCCTCGCCCTGCGGGTCGAGCAGGCGCCCGAGGACTTTGTGATGCAGCACTTGGCTGGTGTCGGCGCATTGCACCACCGGCTGGAAATACAGTTGCATCTTGCCTTGGTTCAGGGCGTCGTCGATCCAGGTTTGCCAGTCGTTTTGGGACGGGTTCGGCGCGGTGATGGAATCGGCCACGTGGACCCACGGGCGCTCGGGATGTTGCCGGGCTTCGGTCAACGCCTGATCCAGTCGCAGCAGCACGTCACTGGCTGGCTCACCGGGGTGGTAAGGGGCGATCCCCAAATGCGCCACCGGCATGGAGTCGCTGGCGCCGGTCAGGCGCAGGTTTTCCAGGGTGGTGCTGATTTCGCAGGCCAGGCGTGCGGCGTCGGTGCTGTCCAGGCCTGGCGTCAACAGGCTGAATTCACCGCCACGATTGCGCGCGGCTAGCCAGGTGCGACGTTCCGGTGGCTGGGTCAGACGCTTGAGCAATTCACCGACGGAGCTGATCAGCGCATCGGTGCGCTGGCCGCCCAAGCGTTGGTTGAGACCGACCAGATCGTTGATTCGCAGCATCAGCAAATGGCCGTCGCTGCTCTGCTCGGAGACCAGCAACTCGTCGGCCAACTCTTCATCCAGCAAGCGTCGATTGGCCAGGCCTGTAAGGCTGTCCTGATAGGACTCGACCCGCAGTTTTTCACTGCGTGCGACCTCTTCGGCGAACAGCGCCTTGAGCTTCTCGACCATCTGGTTCATGGCCAATACCACGCGTTTCAACTCCGGTGTGCGCGGCAGTTTCGGCAGGCTGAGGAACTCGCGTTTGCTGATGGCTTCGGCCTGTTTGACCATTGTGTCGAGTGGACGAAATTGCCGGCGCAGCAACCAGCCACCAAACACGGCACTGAGCAGGCCGCACACCAGTAACCAGATCAGGCTGCCGAGGGTGCTGTCCCAGAGTTTGGCCAGGGCGAACTGCGGATTGCTCAACACTTCGACCCGTGCCGCCTGTACCCAGCCGCGCATGATCAGCGCTTCGCCACCGGGTGGGTGCAGGTTGACCAGGTTCACAAACCAGGCGGGAACGCCCTCGATTTGCCCCGGCGCACTGCGCTCCACCAGCACCTGGGCATCCTCGATGTTGATGATTCGAATGCTGCTGAAATAACCGCTGTCGAAAATCGAGCTGACCATCAATTCGATCATGGCCGGGTCATCGATTTGCGCCGTCAACGATAAACCCAACGCAGTGGCGGCGTCCTGGGCGTGGGAGCGCAACTGGCCGAGCATCTGGTCGCGAGAGCTTTCCAGGCTGACAAAAAAACTGCCGCTGAATGCCACCAGCAAGAACAGGCAGATGGCGAGAAACAACTGTTTACGCAGTGACATAAATCGCTCCTTGCTCAGGTGGCTAGCCGTCGCCCACGGCGAACCCTTCGGCCTGCATCTTTTTTAGTACGTCCTGCCAGCGCGACAGTTTTTTCGAGTCGCTGCTGCGTTTGCCGCCATTGGCTCCCGGCAAGTACAGGCCTTCTGCGTTGAAGGCGTACACCGGCAGCAAGTCTTTGCGTTGGGAGGCGGGGCGGACCTCGCCGATCAAGTTGTCCAGCACCAGCGGATCGGCCGTGGGGCTGTTGTAGAAAGTCAGCACCATGTGCGCCTGGTTCTGGGTCAGGGCTTTAACGTAGGTGATGCGTAGTTTTTCGCTGGGAATTCCAAGGTGGCGCAGGCTGAAGTATTTCGCCAGTGCGTAGTCCTCGCAATCAGCGGAACCCTTGATCAGGGATTCGACGGGCGTGGCCCAGTAATCGGTCTGACGCCAGATACGGGTGTCGTCCAGAAAGCTCAGTTGCTGATTGAAGAAGCGATTGACTGCGTTCAGTTGCTCGCGCTCGGGGGCGTTGACTTCGCTTTGCAGCATCTGACTCCAGGCCTCGATCCTTCCCCGTCCCGGGCCGAGGGTGCCGTAGCGATCTTCGGCGGTTTGCAGAATCTGCGTAAAACTCCAGTTGGCCCCGACACTGCCCAGCCCGGTCAACAGAAAAGTGATCAGCAACAGCCATCCGCCGAACCGAAGTCGGAGCGTTGACCATCCTGGACTACGCGGACTGCGGGACATGTCTGGCCGCTCGGGTGCAGATGCCTGAAGTCTAGGCGGTGTTTTTTGAAAGGGAGGGTTGATCGTCGGCCTACAAAGCAAAAGATCGCAGCCTTCGGCAGCTCCTACAGGGTGTACGCCATCCTATGTAGGAGCTGCCGAAGGCTGCGATCTTTACCGAGTGCGCTTGAACATCAACGCTTTTGCAGGGTTTTCTGTTTGAGGATGTAGAGGGTCACCAGCACGGCGCTGGTCAGCATGAACCCCCGCGCCCACGGCAGGGGCACCAGATAGCAGGAGAGCAGGATGCTCGCCCACATCAGGCCGATGGCGTAGACCTTGCCTTTGAGCGGGATGCCGTTGCCGCTCAGGTAATCGCGAACCCACGGCCCAAGCCGCGG
Organism: Pseudomonas sp. NPDC098740; assembly: GCF_044760065.1. Classification (NCBI taxonomy): domain Bacteria; kingdom Pseudomonadati; phylum Pseudomonadota; class Gammaproteobacteria; order Pseudomonadales; family Pseudomonadaceae; genus Pseudomonas; species Pseudomonas sp. NPDC098740. The sequence continues at coordinate 187,444 of NZ_JBIWAM010000006.1, forward strand.
ATGTTCAACCAGCCAATGATAGAAACGCGGCGAACTGCGGGCGAAGCAGGCGGCCGCCAGCAGCAGGAAGGGGGTGGTGGGTAACACTGGCAGGAAAATCCCGATCACCCCCAGCGCTACGCTCAGCCAGCCAATGGCCAGCAGCACGTAACGCAACATCAGGGAGCGGTTGCCTATGGGGTTGTCCATAGGCAAAACCTTAGTGGTGACGAGGCTTGAGGATCGCCGGTTTTTCGTCTGGCGCCTGGCACAGCAGGTACAGCGCGGTCAGGGCTTCCGGGATCTGCACGATCATGTCGTCCATCAGGTTGGCGTCTTTGGCGATGTCTTCGAACTCAGGCTGTTCGTCGAACAGACCCGAACCGACCATGATCGGCAGCAGCATTTCGCTGACTTCGTCTTCGGCGGTTTCGAACCAGGCTGCTTCGCGCAGGAACACACCTTCCATGAAACCGATGCACCAGCCGCGCAGGTCGGAGTCATCCGGCTCTTCGCCCAGGTCCAGGTCGCAGGGCAGCTCGAACTCTTCATCGGACGCCAGTTGGCGAGCGATGTGAGCCTTGAGGGCCAATAGGGTGGATTCAATCGCTTCACGCTCGGTGTCGTCGGCGTAATGCGGCTCTTCGGCGAAGAGGGCGTCGATCCATTCACGGTCGGGAACGGTTTCGGAACAGATCGACAGCGCAGTGAGGTAGCCGTGGGCGGCCACGTAGTCCAGCGCCTCGTCATGCAGTTCGTCGGCGTCGAGGAAGACTTGCAGGCGGGTTAGTTGCTCAGCGAAGGACATTAAAGGGCTACCTTGGGAATTAAACAGATGCGGGAATTCTAGGCCTTCTTGAGCGCTTGGGCCAGCCGCGCGGCATATTTGCGCCCACAAGCCTCTTATCAGCGGCGCCCTTTGCCGGACAGGCGTCGGGTATACTCGCGCGTTTTGTGATGCCCTGCTGGCGTCGCGGCTGAAATGTAAAGCGTCATGCAATGCGCACTTACGATTTGTCGGTGCAGCCTTCGTGGTTCTGAACCAGCCTTGCAGGGATGTTTTTGTGATTTTTGGAGTTTCTATGCTCGAACAGGCTCAACGCGTCCTCAAGGACATCTTCGGCTACGACAGTTTCCGTGGCCGTCAGGGTGCAATCATTGAGCGCGTGGCCAGTGGCGGCGACGCCCTGGTGCTGATGCCTACCGGTGGCGGCAAGTCCTTGTGCTTCCAGGTGCCGGCGCTGTTGCGCGAAGGCCTGGCGGTGGTGGTGTCGCCGCTGATCGCCCTGATGGACGACCAGGTCGCCACCCTCGAAGAGCTGGGCGTCGCCGCGGCGGCATTGAACTCCACGCTCAGCGCCGAGCAGCAGCGCGATCTGGCGGCACGGATCAAGCGCGGTGAAGTGAAAATGCTTTATCTCGCGCCTGAGCGTCTGGTTCAGCCTCGGATGCTGGCTTTCCTGCAAAGTCTTGAAATTTCCCTGTTCGCCATCGACGAAGCCCACTGCGTGTCCCAATGGGGCCACGACTTCCGCCGCGAATACCTGCAATTGGGCCAGTTGGCGGAATTGTTCCCCAACGTTCCGCGTATTGCCCTGACCGCTACTGCCGACAAGCGTACCCGGGAAGAAATCGTCGACCGCCTTCATCTTCAGGATGCCGAGCGTTTCCTGTCGAGTTTCGACCGCCCCAACATCTTCTATCGCATCGTGCCCAAAGAGCAGCCGCGCAAGCAGTTGCTGGCGTTCCTTGCCGAACGGCGCAGCGATGCCGGCATCGTCTATTGCCTGTCGCGCAAGAAAGTCGACGAAGTGGCGGTGTTTCTCAGCGAACAAGGCTTCCCGGCACTGCCGTACCACGCCGGTTTGCCCAACGATACCCGGGCTCACCACCAGAAGCGCTTCCTCAATGAGGAAGGCCTGATCATGGTCGCCACCGTGGCGTTCGGCATGGGCATCGACAAGCCCAACGTGCGTTTTGTCGCTCACCTCGACTTGCCAAAATCCCTTGAGGCTTACTACCAGGAAACCGGTCGCGGCGGCCGTGACGGACTGCCGGCAGACGCCTGGATGGCCTACGGCCTGCAAGATGTGGTGATGCTCAAGCAGATGTTGCAGAACTCCGAGGGCGACGAGCGCCACAAGCGTCTGGAGCAGCACAAGCTCGACGCCATGCTCTCGCTCTGCGAAGAAACCCGCTGCCGTCGCCAGACGCTGCTGGCCTATTTCGACGAAGACATGCCCGAGCCGTGCGGCCATTGCGACAACTGCGTCGATGGCGTGCAGACCTGGGACGCCACCGAGCCGGCCCGTCAGGCGCTTTCGGCGATCTACCGCACCGGCCAGCGCTACGGGGTCGGGCATTTGGTCGATGTATTGCTGGGCAAGGACAACGAAAAGGTCCGCAGCTTCGGCCATCAGCATCTGTCGGTATTTGGTGTCGGCAAGGCGATGGGAGAGAGCGAATGGCGCTCCTTGTTCCGTCAGCTGGTTGCCCGCGGTCTGGCGGACATAGACCTCGAAGGCTACGGCGGCCTGCGCTTGAGCGACACCTGTCGACCGCTGCTCAAGGGCGAAGTAACCCTGGAGCTGCGTCGCGACCTCAAGCCGCAAACCACGGCCAAAAGCAGCAAAAGCCAGGCGAGCCAACTGGTTCGCGGCGAAGAGCGCGAACAGTGGGAAGCCTTGCGCGCCCTGCGTCGAAAACTCGCCGAAGAGCATGGCGTGCCGCCGTACGTCATCTTCCCCGACTCGACACTGCTGGAAATGCTCCGCAGTCAGCCGACCTCGCTGTCGGAAATGGCCACGGTCAGCGGCGTTGGCGCGCGCAAGCTGGAGCGTTACGGCGAGGCCTTCCTCGAAGTCCTCGGCGGGCAAGTCGAGGCGCCGAAAGTGGTGGCCGACCTGCGCCACGAACTGATCACCCTGGCCCGAGCCGGAATGACACCGTTGCAGATCGCCGGTCAGCTGCAATGCTCGGAAAAGAACGTCTACACCCTGCTCGCCGAAGCGATTGGCAAGCAGCAGTTGTCACTGGAGCAGGCGCTGGATCTGCCCGAAGAGTTGATGGGCGAAATCCAGGACTCGTTCCTCGACGGCGAGGGCGAATTACCGCCTGTGTCGGAGATTGCCGCCCTGTTCGCCGGGAGAGTGCCGGAAGGCGTTTTGTACTGTGTTCGGGCGGCGCTGCAATCCGAATTCGAGATTTAGGTGATCTGCCACATAGATGTAACGATTCAGTACAGAGCAAGCCTTGCCTCTGGCCAAGGGTCATGCTTAGCTGACTAATAATTAGTTTTTCCTTATTTCAGTCTAATCATGAGTGTTTTATGCCGTTAACCGACCAACACCGCTTTGGCATGCAACTGGCCCAGATGTCGCGCGGCTGGCGTGCCGAACTGGACCGCCGTCTGGCTGGCCTGGGTCTGTCCCAGGCGCGCTGGCTGGTGCTGCTGCACCTGGCGCGTTTCGAGGATGCCCCGACCCAACGTGAACTGGCGCAAAGCGTCGGCGTTGAAGGGCCGACGTTGGCCCGACTGCTCGACAGCCTCGAAGGCCAGGGACTGGTGCAACGTCAATCGGTGCTGGAAGACCGCCGGGCGAAGAAAATCGTCCTCTGTGCCCCGGCCCTTCCCTTGATCGAACAAATTGAAACCATTGCCACCCAACTGCGCCACGAATTGTTCGACGGCGTCGATGAGGCGGACTTGAAGGTCTGCATGCGTGTCCACGGGCACATTCTGGCCAACCTGGAAAAATCTTGAGGCATAAACGCACCCAGGACTTTTGAGATACCCCGTTGGGCAGACTATAAAGAACTACTTGGCAATATCGTGTTCGTACCGGATGTGCGAACGCGTACAAGATGGTTCTGGTTATCTAAGGGATGCTCATGCTCGAGAGTTGGCACATGGTTTTGCGGTGTTGCGCCAGGCTGCTTCTGGTCGGTGGTGCTGTCACTTACTCGGCATTGGCGCCCGCGTTGGGCTTGGGTGATATCACCCTGCATTCAGCGCTGAATCAGCCATTGCGCGCCGACATTGCACTCGAAGATGCCGCAGGTCTGGAGGAGGGTGAACTCTCGGTCAGCCTTGCAACAGCGGACGAGTTCAGCCGCGCCGGCATTGATCGAGTGTTCTTTCTCAATAATCTGAAATTCACGCCGATCCTGCGCGGCAACCGCAGCCTGATCCGGGTGAGCTCCAGCAAACCGGTCAATGAACCTTTCCTGAATTTCCTGGTGCAGCTCAATCAGCCCAATGGGCGCGTGCTGCGCGAGTACACGGTGCTGATCGATCCGCCGGGTTCACCGGGGATTGTTCCCGTCACTGACGAACCGGTGACCGACGTTCAGTCCTCTGGATTCCCGACGGTTGAGCCGGCCGTTGCGCAACCACCTGCAGCGAAGGGCAAAAAGCCCCCTGTTCCTCGCGTCGATCAACCTGCTGCCGCGCCTGTGAGTGATCCCGTTGCCGAACAACTGGCCGCCAGCGTGCTGCAAAACCAGCAGCTGCAAGCAATCATCGATGAATTGACTGCGAAGCTTCAGGCCCAGGAGGAACTGGTCGCCGGTCAGAAAAAGCAGGTGACTGAACTGCAAACCCAATTGGCGGAAATCAAGACCGCAGCGGTGGAGCCGGTTGCACCCACCGTTGTAGCTCCCGCTCCGGCTATTGTTGAAGAGGCTGAGGCCACCCACTGGGGGCTGATCGTCGGGTTGCTGGCGGTGGTGGTTCTGGTGTTGCTAGGGTTGTTCGTGCGGCGTCAACGACAACAGGTTCAGGCATTGCCCGACGCTTTACCTGTTTTGCCGTCACGGCATGAACCGGCGCTCAATCGCACTGCAGAACCGGTTGCCCAATCTTCAGAGTTGCAACCGGCAACTGAATCGGGTGACGAGTCGCCCGCAGGCGATGTGCTTGAAGGGGTGGGCATCTATCTGGCCTATGGCCGTTTTTCCGAAGCGGCCGGTTTGTTGCGAGAGGCGCTGATCAAGGAGCCGCAACGCACGGATCTTGCCGTTCAGCTGTTGGAAGTCTTGGGTAAACAGGGTGACGTACCCGCCTATGAACTACAGGAAAACAACCTGCGTGACGCCGGATACGACCTGCAAGAACTTCAGAATATTCGCACCCGACACCCGAAATTGAGCAGTGCGGTAGCGTTGACCGTCGCAGCGCCAATCACTCTCTCCAAGGCTGCGATACCCGAAACAGCGCCCAGGGATGAATTCCAGTTGAACCTGGATGACCTGTCGATGGATTCGAGTTGGGATTTGATCAGCCCTTTTGAGGGCTCGCCGTCCGCCGTGAAGCCATCGAGCGAATCCGCGCCGGTCGAGCCGCCGTTTGTCTCGAACCTGCACGTCTTGCCCGAGGTGTTTGAAATGCCCGACGACTCGACGCTGGACGAGCCCGAACTTGAATGGGTCGCCGAGCCTGATTCGCAGTCTCTGGATGACGCCTTTCTCAACGAGTTCGGCGACCCCGGCCGGTCGCTGGAACTGGAACCGCTGAACCTGGAACCGGCCGAGCCGAGCAGCGCCGACAAACTCGAACAAGCCCAGACCTGCATTGATGACGGCGATGTGGACAGCGCCATCGAACTGCTCAACGAGTTGCTCAAGGAAGGTAACGAGCCGCTGAAGCAGACCGCCCGGAATCTGCTCGCCGGGCTATCATAGCGGCGCCCTCTGGCTCAGGAGTTTCGTCAATCATGACTGCACGCAAACCGGAAATCATCATCACGTATTGCACGCAATGCCAGTGGCTGTTGCGTGCTGCCTGGCTGGCCCAGGAACTGCTCAGCACCTTCGGTGACGATCTGGGCAAAGTGTCGCTGGTGCCCGGCACCGGTGGGGTATTTCACATTTTCTGTGACGACGTTCAGATCTGGGAGCGCAAGGCTGATGGCGGTTTCCCTGAGGCCAAAGTGCTGAAGCAGCGGGTCCGCGATCAAATTGATCCGGACCGCGATCTGGGGCACAACGACCGCACTCAGTGAGAGGCGGCTTCGGCCGCAACGGTCTTCTTGCTTGAGCCGCCCGAGAGTTGGCTGGAGACGACGATCGCCACGATGATCAACGCGCCACCGAGCAGCATGCGCAGTGTCGGGTTTTCATCAAACAGCAGCCAGGCCACGGTGATGCCGTAAATCGGCTCCATGGCGAAAACCACTGCCGCGGTCCGCGCCTTGATCACTGCCAGGCTGGCGACAAACAGACTGTGAGCGACGCCGGTGCAGAACACCCCGAGCAAACCGATCCACAGCCAGTCGATGGCGCGCACTTCGCTCAACTGCGGTGCCGCCACCGGCAACAGGCACAACGCGACCACCACGTTCTGACACAGCGCAGCCTGCACCGCCGGGATTCGCCCGGAGCTGGCGCGGTTGGTCAGCGAAAGCAGAGAGAACAGCAAACCTGAGCCCACCGCCCACAGCAGACCCATTGTGGCGCCGCTGGCCAGATCGAAATCAGGGGTGACCAGCACCAGCCCGACACTGACCAGCACCACCAGCAGGATTTCGTTGGCGCGAATTCGCTCGCGGAAAATCAACCCTTCAAGGATCACGGTAAACGCCGGGAAGCTGGCGAAACCCAGGGTCGCGATCGCCACGCCTGCGACCTTCACTGCAATGAAAAAACTCACCCAGTGTCCGGCCAGCAGTAAGCCGCTGAGCAACAGTCGGCGCCAGTCCACAGCCTCGAGTTTCTGCCAGCGAGTAGTGCTGGCGAACCGCGCAAAAACGGCTAACGCCAGCACGGCGAACGCGGCACGACCAAAAACGATAATGGCGGGGGAGGCAGCAGCCAGTTTGCCGAACACACCGGTCAAGCCGAACATCAGTGCGCCGATATGCAGGGCGCCAAGGGCGGTACGGGGAGTCATTGCAATCCTTAACAACAAGCGAACAAAGATGTAGGAGCAGCCTTCGGCAGCTCCTGCATTGAACCGTGAAAACCCCTGTTGTGTCTGTCGGCAAACTATTGCCTTTTGTCGCTAACCTCGCGCCGCAATTTGCCGGGTGAGGCACCGAACTCCCGCAACACCGCCGCCGCGAAGGCGCTCTGCGAACTGTAACCGACCCGACTGGCAATCTCGCCGATCGGCAGCGCCGAATCCCGCAACAAGCCCACGGCCATGTGCAAACGTCGACTGCGGATGTAATCCATCGGCGTCTGCCCGCATTCAGCAACGAACCGTACATGCAGCCGAGCGCTGGACAGACCGGCGACGCGCGCCAGATCGGCGACTTGAAGTGGATAGGCTGCGTACTGATCGATGTGCGCATTCAGCGCTGCATAAGGCAGGCGCCGACCGCCGACGATTTCGGGTTTGGCGTTGTTGAGGCTGGCCAGCAACAACACCGCGCCTTGTTGCGCGATCAGTGGATCGCTGACCTGACTGCCCGCCAACCAACTGACCAATTGGCTTTGCCCGGCATCCAGCGACAGGCGACCGGCGTTGTCGAGTAAACGACGACTGGCTTCGGCGTGATCACCCAGGGACTGAGAAACCCATTGGTCGCTGGGCACATCCAGTACCAGGCAACGGCTGCCATTGGCGCTACCGCAGGCGTGATGGAAACCGGACGGCACTACCACGAAACTCTGCTGTACCACCTGGCTGCCACGCCCGTCGACCTCGAAATCCAGCGCACCCGACAGCCCGAACACCAGCTGCGCGTGGTCGTGGCTATGGACGATCAGGTCATGAGTGTATTGGCGTAGCGTGAGGATCGGTCTCATCGCAGGTCTCCAGGGCTTGGCTGCCAGTCTACACCGAGGGCAATCGTGGGACGGTGTCACAGGACTGACTCGCCACTGTCATGGGCAATTAACCCGACCGGCGCAAAGTTGCAAAAACTTTTGCAGAGGGTTGCCCATGACCAGCGCCGAGCTCGCCAAACCCAGTCGTAAGCAACGTGTGCGGACCTTGTGGATTTCCGACGTGCATCTGGGCACCCGGGATTGCCAGGCCGAGCACCTGTCGCAGTTTCTCAAGGGCTATCACGCGGACAAGATCTACCTGGTCGGCGACATCATCGATGGCTGGAAGCTGCGCGGCGGCATGTACTGGCCTCAGGCGCACACTAATGTGATCCGCCGCTTGCTGACCATGAGCAAGCGCGGCACCGAGGTGATCTACGTCACCGGCAACCACGACGAATTCCTGCGCCGCTATTCGAAGCTGATTCTGGGCAATATCCAACTGGTGGATGAAGCCGTGCACGTGACCGCCGATGGTCGCCATCTTCTGGTCATTCATGGCGACCAGTTTGACGTGATCACGCGGTATCACCGCTGGCTGGCCTTTCTCGGCGACTCGGCCTACGAATTCACCCTGACCCTCAACCGCTGGCTCAACCATTGGCGCGCACGCTATGGCTACGGTTACTGGTCGCTGTCGGCGTACCTCAAGCACAGGGTCAAAACCGCGGTCAGCTTCATCAGCGATTTCGAAGAAGCCATCGCTCACGAGTGCGTCAAGCGCGAGTTGCACGGCGTGGTGTGCGGGCACATTCACCATGCCGAGATTCGCAAGGTCGGCGGGGTGGATTACCTCAATTGCGGGGATTGGGTGGAGTCGTGCACTGCGCTGATCGAGCATTGGGACGGATCGATCGAGTTGTATCGATTGGCGGATGCCCAGGCGCGGGAGGCTGAGTTGAAAGCCGTCAAAATCGCAGAGCCCGCCTAAAAATCAGGGTGTCTGGTCTGGCCCCATCGCGAGCAAGCTCGCTCCCACATTGGACTTGTGTCGTACACACATCCTCTGTGGGAGCGGGCTTGCCCGCGATGGACCGCGCAGCGGTCCCCTTGGATCTTCAGGCTGGCGCATGTTCTTCCATCGCCGCCTTGTAAATCGAGTGCTTGGGCTGCGCAAACAACCGTTCCATCATCGGTTCAAAGAAACTCAGCGGCAGGGTGTCATACGCCGGATCAAACCCCGCTGCGTCATATTTGGCGCAAAACTCAATGGTCGCCTGATACTGCGGATGCCCGCTGAATTGCTCGCGCAAATGCCGGTCCATCCCTAGATGATGGAAGAAGTAATACCCCTGGAAAATTCCGTGTTTCTCGACCATCCACAGGTTCTCGGCGCTGACGAACGGCTTGAGGATTGCCGCAGCGATGTCCGGGTGGTTGTAGGAACCCAAGGTGTCGCCGATGTCGTGAAGCAGCGCGCAGACCACGTATTCTTCATCCCGGCCATCGCGCCAGGCACGGCTGGCGGTTTGCAGGGAATGGGTCAGACGATCCACCGGGAAGCCGCCAAAATCACCCTCCAGTAATTTCAGGTGCGCCACGATCCGAGTCGGCAATTGCCTCGCATAGGCACTGAAATCTGCGGCGATGATCGCCCAGTCTTCCTGCGTGCCGTCCTGCATGTGGGTGAAACGGGCGTTGGCATTCATCGGCTGTCCTCCTGTGGTTCATTGCGCCTAGAACGGCACGCGACCCAGAATCATGTCTCGGTACATGACGAAATCGCCGAGCAGGCTGTAAAACGGGTGTTGAAAGGTCGCGGGACGGTTCTTCTCGAAGAAGAAATGCCCGGCCCAGGCGAAGCTGTAACCCGCCAGCGGAAGGGCCCATAACAGCAGCCAGGCGCCTTTGCCGATGGTCAGGGCCAGGATGAAAATAACCAGCGTCGTGCCGATAAAGTGCAATCGTCGGCAGGTGCTGTTGCTGTGTTCACTGAGGTAATACGGGTAGAACTCAGCGAAGCTGTTGAAACGTTTGATGTTTTCCACGACTGCGATCTCTGTGGTTATTGTTCTGACTGCAAGTTGTTCTGCGGGTAGCTTATTTGAGTCTAGAGTGATCATTGGCATCAGCCAGTGACAATAGGCGCCACTTTAGTATCCTTCGGAAATTGGCCGTAGCATGCGGCTCATCATGTAAGTGGACGACATGAGCGAACGAACGACTTCTGCTAGCTGGGCGATGGGGATTGTCAAAGCACTGGAGATGGACGGCCTGGATTGCCGGGGTCTGTTCAAGCAGCTGGGGCTCGACTACGCGGCACTGGATGATCCGGACGCGCGCTTCCCGCAAGATTCCATGACACGACTGTGGCAGCGCGCGGTTGAGCTGTCCGGCAACCCGGCGATTGGCCTGAACATGGGCAAGGTGGTGCGACCGGCCTCCTTCCATGTGGCGGGCTACGCCTTGATGTCCAGCCAGACCCTGGCTGAAGGCTTTCGACGGCTGGTGCGCTATCAGCGGATCATTGCGGAAAGTGCCGACCTGAGTTTCCGATTGTTGGAAGAAGGCTACGCGCTGATTCTGACGGTCCACGGCGACCATCTGCCACCGACCCGGCAGAGTGCCGAAGCGTCACTGGCCTGTGCCCTGGCGCTGTGCGGCTGGTTGACCGGACGCACCCTGCAACCGCGTAAGGTGCTGGTGCAGGGTGATCAGCCCGTCGATCTCGAACCCTATAAACAAGCCTTTCATGCACCTTTGGTGTTCAACGCGCCTTATGATGCCTTGATTTTCGAGCGCGCTGACATGGAGGCACCATTGCCTACCGCCAACGAGGCAATGGCGCTGTTGCATGACCGGTTTGCCGGTGAGTACCTGGCGCGGTTTTCCGAGAGTCGCGTGACCCACAAGGCGCGGCAGGTGCTATGCCGTTTGCTGCCCCAGGGCGAACCCAAGCGCGATACCGTGGCGCAGACGTTGCACCTGTCGCAACGCACCTTGCAGCGACGCTTGCAAGAAGAGGGCACGAGTTTTCAGACATTGCTGGACGACACGCGACGTGAACTGGCCGAGCAATACCTGGCGCAGCCGTCCATGACCCTGCTGGAAATTGCCTACCTGCTGGGGTTCGCCGATCCGAGCAACTTCTTCCGTGCTTTCCGCCGCTGGTTCGATGCCACCCCCGGCGAGTACCGGACGCGGCTAATGGGCACGCCTGCTCCTGTCAGTGACGCCAGAACGCCGGAATACACAGAACAAACACCGTAATGATCTCGAGTCGGCCCAGCAGCATGCCGACCGAGAGAATCCACTTGGCGGCGTCCGGCAGGGTGGCAAAGTTGCCCGCCGGGCCAATCGTCTCGCCCAGTCCCGGACCGACACCGGACACCGTGGCGGCCGCCCCCGTAAGGGCGGTCATCCAGTCCACGCCGAGCAGCGACAACAGCAGCGCGATCACACAGATGGTGATGGCGAAGAAGAAGGAAAAGGTCAGAATCGAACGCACGATCTCTTCGTCGAGGCGGTGACCGTTGTACTTCTGCTTGATCACCGCGCGCGGGTGAATCAGCTGGTTAAGGTTGGCCTTGAGCAGGATGTACGCGACCTGGAAGCGGAAAATCTTGATCCCGCCAGCGGTTGAGCCTGAGCAGCCGCCGATAAAGCCCAGATAGAAGAACAGCATCAGCGAGAAGTTGCCCCAGAGGCTATAGTCCCCCAACGCGAAGCCTGTAGTCGTGACCACCGAGGTCACGTTCAGCGCCACATGTCGCAGGGCTTCCAGCCAATGCAGCTGGGTGGTCCACCAATACCAGGTGCCGAGCACCAGCCAGGTCACCAGCAACATGCCGAGCAGCCCCTGAACCTGTTCATCCTTGATCAGTGCTTTGCGGTTACCGCGCAAGGTCGCTACATACAGGGTGAACGGCAGGGCACCAAGAATCATGATGACAATCGCGACCCAATGCACTGCAGGCTCCGGCCACTTGGCCAAAGACTGGTCGGACGTTGAGAAACCACCGGTGGAAATCGCCGACATCGCGTGGTTGATCGCATCGAACGGGCTCATACCGGCCCACCAGAACGCCAGGCTGCCGAAAATGGTGATGCCGACGTAGGCCGCAACGATCAAACGCGCCACCATGTGCGAACGGGGCATGACTTTTTCGGAACGGTCCGACGACTCGGTCTGAAACAGCCGCATGCCACCGATACGCAGCAGTGGCAGAATCGCTACCGCCATGCCGATAAAGCCGATGCCGCCGATCCAGTGCAGCAACGAGCGCCACATCAGGATGCCGGGAGACATGTTGTCCAGGCCCGTGAGCACCGTCGCACCGGTGGCGGTAATGCCGGACATGCTTTCGAAGAACGAGTCGGTGTAGCTGATGCGCTGGGTCAGCAGGAACGGCAGCGCAGCGAAGATGCACACCACCACCCAACTGCTGACGGTCAGCAGGTACATGTCTCGCGGACGCAGGTGAATGTGTTCGGGACGGCCGGGGATGACCAGGGCCAAACCCGCGACGAAGGTAATCATGCTCGCCCAGAGGAACGATGGCAGGTCGCTGGTGCGGTCGAAAATCACCAGGGTGGCCATGGGCACGACCATGGCGATGGCCAGCGTGATCAGGAAGATGCCGATGATGAAACTAATGATCCGTAAGGTCGGCAACGCCATGAAGTCCGCTCGGGCTGAAATAGGGAAGGGCGCCATTCTACCTGTGGGGCCTGCTATGTAAACCGGCACTCCCGAGGTGGTTGCAGGGCCTGCCATCAATTATTGCCTGTGCCGCGCCGGGTCTGCTGTTGTGCAGGGCAAGGCGCAAGGAGCGTAGTTTGGTCATTCCAAATAAGCTCCGAGCAACGCAGCCCTGCACAACAGCGGGCCCGGCCCTTCCAGGCAGCAACGCGGCGCAGGCAATAATTGATGGCAGGCCCTAGAATGGCTTCACATTTTTTTCAGGAGGTGGCCGATGCAGGCTCTCGACGCTTTGCTCAACCGTGTTTCCGTTCCACGACTGCTCGAACCGGCACCGACCGCAGAACAACGCGAAGTGCTGTTTGGCGCCGCGATGCGAGCGCCAGACCACGGCCACTTGCAGCCTTGGCGCTTCCTGACAGTCGAAGGCGCGGCGCGCGAGCAAATGGGCGAGTTGCTGGCCGAAGCGGCGAAGCTGCAGGACAGTGAGGTGTCCGAGGCGGCGCTGGACAAGGCGCGTAACGGTCCACTGCGCGCGCCACTGGTGGTCGTGGTGATCGCGCGGTTGCAGGATCACGTTAAATATCCGAAGTCCGAACAGCTGCTGGCGGCGGGCTGTGCGGCTCACGGGATTTTGCTGGCGGCTTATGCGCAAGGGATTGGCGCGGTGTGGCGCACGGGTGAACTGGCGTATTCGGCGCATGTGGCCAAGGGGTTGGGCCTGGCTGAAGGGGAAGAGGTGATTGCGTTTCTTTACCTTGGGACGCCGCAGAAGGAACCGCGAGTGGCGGAGAAGGTTGATCTGGCCGAGTTCGTCAGCGCCTGGCCTGGCAAGGTCTGAAGATCAAAAGATCGCAGCCTCGTTTAACTCGTCAGCTCCTACAGGGGACGCATACCCCTTGTAGGAGCTGACGAGTTAAACGAGGCTGCGATCTTTTTGCATCACCACTGCACTTACGGCTGAACAACTGCCCCCGGCACCAACGGTAATTCGAGACTGGCGATAAACCCGCCATCAGGATGATTGGCCAACACCAGACTCCCACCGTGCCGCTCTGCCGCACGGCGCGCAATCGCCAATCCCAAACCATGCCCGGCCGCCGTCTGCCCCGGCGCCCGATAGAATGGTTCACCCAACTGGCTCAAATGCGCAGCCTCTACGCCCGGCCCATGGTCGCGCACACTGACCACAATCCGCTCACCCTGACGCACCGCCTGCATTTCAATCGACTGCCCCACCGGGTTGAACCGCTGAGCATTGCGCAGCAGGTTGTCTACGGCGCGCTCGATCATCGTCGGCCAGCCTTTAAGGTTCAGCTGCGACTCGGCCTCAAGGTGCACGTTCTGCTCCGGCGAACCCAGTTGAGCATCCTTTTGCAGGGTGTTGAGCAGCGCATTGAGATCAACCTCTTCGGCGCTGGCGTTGTCGGCATCGACCCGCGCCAGTACCAGAATTTCGCTGATCAGCGCTTCCAGTCGGTCGCACTCCCGAGTAAGGCGCGGCCAGAGTTTTTCCCGTTCTTCAGGGTTGGCCCGCTCGGCCAGTGCCAGCGCAATGCGCAGCCGGGCAAGCGGTGAACGCAGTTCATGGGACACATCTCGCAGCAACTGTCGCTGACTGCCGATCAAACTTTGCAGGCGCGCGCCCATGCGGTTGAAGTCGTTGGCCAGCACGCCGAACTCATCGCGCCGGTTGGCCAGTTTTACCAGGCTGTTTTGTTGGTAGGTGGTTTGCCCCAGATCATGCACCGCGCCGCGCAAGCGGTTGAGTGGGCGAGTAATGGACATCGTCACGAACAGGCTGAACAAGGTCAGGACCACCAGCGCGATACCCAGCGCACTCAACGGCCAGAGCAGGCTTTCGCGGTGCCATGAGTCCAGTTCCGGGTGCGGAATTCGATAGATCAGCAGGTAGGTGTCGCCGGTTTTTTCGCTGGTGTATTCCGCGGTCAGACGACGCCACGGCAGGCGGCGATCATCGTTGTTCTGTCGCGCTTCGAAGGCGGCTGCCCTACGTGGGAAGGTGCCGCGCACCACCGGGTCACCGCTCTCGTTGAGCACTTGAACGTCGATGTGATACTGGCGCTTGCGCTGTTCCAGAATGTCCTGGGCCGCGTCTTCACCCTGTGACTCGTAGGTTTGCGTCCACTGCTCGGCCAAAGTATTGAGGCCCGGATGGCGGCTGAGAATCCACGCGTCCTGATTGAGCATGTGCCCCAGCAGAATGGAGAGCCCTGCAACCAGAGCGATGGCCAACCAGAAGCTGGCCAGAATACGCCAGAACAATGAGCGCACAGAAAATCCTCAAGCAAAGAAAGCCCAACGGCGATTAACCGTTGGGCTGTGATATGACGCTAAAACATTATTGCGCCTTTTGCGGCTGTTGCGCTTTCCAGGCCTTGAACTCGGCCCATTCGGCGCGACGCTCAGCCTGTTTTTTCTGGATCTCGTCGAATTGCTTCTGTTGATCCGGTTTCAGCAAGGCACGCACGTCAGCTTCAGCTTTCTTGTGGTTGGCCGCCATTTCATCTTTCATGGCCTTCTGGTCGGCTGGCGAGAGTTTTTCCAGGTACTTGTCGACCACTTGCTTACGCTCATGCATCTGCTCGCCCATGATCTTGCGGATCTGCTCGCGCTGTTCGCGGCTCAGGTCCAGCTGGCTGTACGGGCCTTTGCCGTGCATGCCGTGCATCTGACCGCCATGGCGTGAGCCGTCCATCGGGCCACCCATCGGGCCGGCACCTTCAGGCATGGCCATGGCAACGGTCGGCAGGGTGGCAGCGAACATCAGAGCGATAAGAGTCTTGCGCATGGTGAATCTCCTTGTCTCGTTCCCGGTACGTTCCGGATGAGTACAGATTACGGAGATCAAGGTCAGCGGCGGTCAGCGGAGCGTAAAGCTTGGGTAAAGACGATTTTGTACCTTCCTGACAAACCCATGTCCCTGACGAACATGACCGGTGTAGCAGCTGTCGAGCCCCAGCGAGGCTGCGTTCGGCTGCGAAGCAGTCGTAAACCCAGAATACGCGGTTTACTTGAAAAAACGCGTCGCCTGATTTCACGACTGCTTCGCAGCCGAACGCAGCCTCGCAGGCTCGACAGCTGCTACGAAGGTTTGCGTTGGGTTTCAGAGGCTGTAGTAGTAACCACGGCTGCGCAGGGCCACGATGCGTGGGCGGCCGTCGGGGTGCGGGCCGATTTTTTTGCGCAGGTTGCTGACGTGCATGTCCAGGCTGCGGTCGTACAGCGTCAGCTTGCGGCCGAGGGCGATTTGCGCCAGTTCCTGTTTGTCCAGCGGCTCGCCGGGTTGCTTGAGCAGGGCTTCGAGCAAACGGCTTTCGGAGACGGTGAGGGTGAATTCCTGTTCATCGATGCTGACCACGCCGCGCCCCGGACTGAAACACAGGTCACCCAGTTCGAGCTGACTGGAGACTGCTGCCGGATGACTGCGGCGCAACACGGCGCGCAGGCGGGCTGTCAGTTCCCGTGGGTCGCACGGTTTGGCCAGGTAATCGTCGGCGCCGAGTTCCAGGCCGAGGATGCGGTCCAGCGGCTCGCCGCGGGCCGAGAGCATCAGCACCGGCAAGTCCGGGTGATCGCTGCGCAATTGCTTGAGCAATTCCAGGCCGCTGCCGTCCGGCAGCATCACGTCCAGTACCACGGCTGCCGGCGACGTTTCGGCCAGTGCGCGACGGGCGCTCTGACCATCGTGGCAGGCGCGGACCTGGAAGCCTTCCTGGCTCAACCAACTGCTCAGGAGCTCACACAGCTCCTGGTCATCATCAATTAATAACAGCTCGCTCATGACTCACTCAATTTAGCCATTGCCTACGTTTTCTGGTGGCACCACTGGCGAAGATACCGCAGAGCAGCGCCAATAGCGCTACTGCGGCGCCGATGACGAACCACTGTTGCTGATCGGTCAATAGACGCGGCAGCGGGCTGCTGGCCTGGGCTTCCTTGAGTTGCAGCTTGAGGCGCTGATTCTCTTGACGCAACCGGCTCAGCTGAGCGCTTTCGCGTTCGGCATCGGTATTTTTCAGTTGTTTGCTCAGTTCTTCTCGTTGCTGTTCGCTTACCTTCAAGCGCTGTTGCAACTCGGTGATCTGGCTGCCGGCGCTTAGGGACAATGGCGTGGAATTACCGCCCTCGGCGCTTTCTTCACCGTGGGCGGGAGCCACGATCGACAACGTCACCAACATCAGACACAACGGACCCTTGCGCATCGCGACTCCTGATTCCAATCGAGTTATTGGGCAAGTTGTCGGCAGGCAAACGAGAATAATGAGCGATTGAGAGCACGATGAACCTACAAGGTTCATCGCGCGGGGGCATTTGTAGGGGAAAGTTACGGCAGGACTTGCTTGAACGGCTTGACCGAAACGTTGGCGTAGACGCCTGCGGCGATATACGGATCAGCGTCGGCCCAAGCCTGGGCGGCGCTCAGGGAATCGAATTCGGCGACGATCAGGCTGCCGGTGAAACCCGCAGCGCCCGGATCATTGCTGTCGACCGCCGGGTGTGGGCCGGCCAAAACGATGCGACCTTCACCTTTGAGCACTTGCAGGCGCTCAAGGTGTGCAGGCCGTGCGGCCAGGCGGGCTTCCAGGGAGTTGGCGACGTCTGTGGCAATGATTGCGTAAAGCATGTCAGTCCTCGGTTTTTGGCGTTGTGGTATCGGCGTCGTGCAGGTGGCGGGACAAATAAATGCCCTGGGCGACCAGGAACAGCAGCGTCATGCCCAGGCTGCCGAAGACTTTGAAGTCGACCCAGTAGTCCTGAAAGGTGAACGCGACGAACAGGTTGGCGGCACCGCAAAACAGGAAAAACCCGATCCAGGCGATGTTCAAGCGGGTCCAGACCGGCTCCGGCAGGGTCAGCGCGTGGCCCATGATGCGTTTGATCAGCAGTTGCTCACCGACGAAGTGGCTGCCAATGAACGCCAGGGCGAACAGCCAGTTCACCACCGGGGCTTTCCACTTCAGGAAAGTTTCGCTGTGGAACGCCAGGGTCAGGCTGCCGAAGACCAGGCAGGCGATGAGGGTCAGCCACTGGCTCTTCTCGAGCTTGCGCTGCTTGATGAACAGCGTGCCGTAAACCACCAGGGAGCTGATGATCAGCATGGCGGTGGCGCTGTAGATACCGCCTACAGTTACCTCGTGGCCGGCAATGTCGACGACCCGGGGATCGAGTTTGAAGACGATGAAGAACAGCAGAAGCGGGATGAAATCGATGAATTGTTTCACAGTGGCAGCCAGAAGCAGGATGTGGCGGCATAATAACAAACATATGGGCGCGCGATAGCGCCAGCTGATTTGAGGTAAAAAAGTCCTGTGAATGTTGATTTGCACTGCCATAGCACGGCCTCCGATGGCGCTCTCGCGCCTTCAGTACTGGTTGCGCGTGCGTTCGAGAAAGGCGTGCGAGTCCTGGCCTTGACCGATCACGACACCCTCGAGGGCCTCGACGAGGCTCGCAGTGCGGCGACCGCGCTGGGGATGCAATTGGTCAATGGCGTCGAATTGTCTTGCACCTGGGGCGGCGCGACCATTCACGTGCTGGGCTATGGTTTTGACGTCAACGCTGCACCGTTGGTCGAGGCCATCGCAAAATTGCACGATGGCCGCTGGTTACGGTCCGAAGAAATTAGCCGCAAGTTGGCGCTTAAAGGCATGCCGGGTGCGCTGGAAGGGGCTCGGGATGTCCAGCAGGAACTGGGCGACAGTGGCAACGCGCCGGCCCGCCCGCATTTCGCCGACTGGATGGTGCGTGAAGGTTTCGTCAAGGACCGCGCCGAAGCGTTCCGCAAATGGCTGGGCGCCGGCAAGCTGGGGGACGTCAAGCAACATTGGCCGACCCTGGAAGACACGGTCGAAACCCTGCGCGCCGCCAAGGCCTGGATCAGCCTGGCGCATCCGTGGCACTACGATTTCACTCGCAGCAAACGTCGCCGGCTGATTGCCGACTATATTCAAGCAGGGGGCCACGCTATCGAAGTGGTCAATGGCCATCAGCCCGCCGAGCAAGTGGGCAGCCTGGCGATTCTCGCCCGAGAATTCGGTCTGCTGGTCAGCGCCGGCAGTGATTTTCATGGCCCTGGAGGCTGGTCCGAGATCGGTGAGTACCGCCCGCTCCCGGAGGATCTGCCACCACTGTGGTGTCGATTCAAACATGACCCAATTATTGCCGCCGTCTGAACAGGTAGAGAATGTGAGTCAATTTTTCCAGATTCATCCGGAAAACCCGCAAGCGCGCCTGATCAAACAGGCTGTCGAGATCATCCGCAGCGGCGGGGTGGTGATTTATCCCACAGACTCGTCCTACGCCATTGGTTGCCAGATCGGCGACAAGAATGCCGTGGAGCGCGTGCGCCGGTTGAGACAGCTGGACGAAAAGCATAACTTCGCGCTGATTTGCAGCGACCTGTCGCAACTGGGGCTGTTTGCAAAGATCGATACCGGCACCTTCCGCCTGCTTAAAGCTCATCTTCCAGGACCTTACACCTTCATTCTGAACGCCACCCGCGAAGTCCCGCGGCTGTTGTTGCACCCGAAAAAACGCACCATCGGCCTGCGCGTACCGAGCCATCCGATTGCCCTGGCGCTGTTGGAGGAACTCGGCGAACCGCTGATGAGCGTGACCCTGATCATGCCCGGCGACACCGACCCGATGACGGACCCGTACGAAATGCGTCAGTTGCTCGAGCATCAAGTCGACCTGATCATCGACGGCGGTTTTGGGGGGATCAAGGCGTCCACCGTGATCAACCTCGCCGACGGCGAGCCGGAAGTGATCCGCGTTGGTTGCGGCGACCCGACGCCGTTCATGGCCGAGGCGTAGATGTCTGCAGTAGAACCCGTTGTCGACAGTCAGGCCGGAGCCCAGCAAGAGCTGCCCTTCGCGATGGTCTATGGCCAGGCGGTCATGGAAATGCCGCTGGACCTGTACATTCCACCGGATGCGCTTGAAGTCTTTCTCGAAGCCTTCGAAGGCCCCCTCGACCTGCTGCTGTACCTGATCCGCAAACAGAACATCAATATCCTCGACATCCCGGTGGCGGAAATCACCCGGCAATACATGGGCTATGTCGAGTTGATGCAATCGGTGCGTCTGGAACTGGCCGCCGAGTACCTGGTCATGGCCGCGATGCTGGCCGAGATCAAATCGCGGATGCTGCTGCCGCGTGCCGAAACGATCGAAGCCGAAGAAGACGACCCTCGCGCTGAGCTGATCCGCCGCTTGCAAGAGTACGAACGCTTCAAGGCCGCCGCCGAAGGCATCGATGGCCTGAGCCGTGTGGGTCGTGACGTGGTCGTCCCCAAGCTCGACGCCCCGGAAGCCCGGGCACGCAAGCTGTTGCCAGACGTGCGTCTTTCAGAGCTGTTGTTGTCCATGGCAGAAGTGTTGCGCCGTGGTGACATGTTCGAAAGTCACCAGGTCAGCCGCGAGGCACTGTCCACCCGCGAACGCATGAGCGATGTGCTGGAGCGCCTCAAGGGCGGCGGTTTCGTGCCCTTTGCCGAGCTGTTCACCGCTGAGGAAGGACGTCTGGGGGTGGTGGTAACCTTTATGGCGATTCTCGAACTGGTCAAGGAATCCTTGGTCGAGCTGGTGCAGAATGAGCCGTTCGCAGCGATCCACGTGCGGGCCCGAGCCGAATAACGAGTTGAATCATGAACCTGACTGAACCCCGCGAGCTGGCGCCATTGCTTGAAGCCTTTCTGTTGGCCTCGGGAAAACCGCAATCGCTTGAACGCCTGTTCGAACT
The DNA here is from genome assembly GCF_044760065.1 of Pseudomonas sp. NPDC098740. Lineage (NCBI taxonomy): Bacteria > Pseudomonadati > Pseudomonadota > Gammaproteobacteria > Pseudomonadales > Pseudomonadaceae > Pseudomonas > Pseudomonas sp. NPDC098740. The sequence goes on from NZ_JBIWAM010000006.1 coordinate 207,603, forward strand.
CTTCGAAGAGGGCGAGCGACCGGAGCCGCCGGTCTTCAAGAAAGCCCTGACGATTCTCGCCAAGTCCTGCGACGGTCGGGCCTTTGAGCTGAAGGAAGTGGCCTCCGGGTATCGCTTGCAGATCCGCGCAAAGTTCTCGCCGTGGGTCGGCCGTTTGTGGGAAGAGCGGCCGCAGCGCTATTCCCGCGCCATGCTCGAAACCATTGCGCTGATCGCCTATCGCCAGCCAATCACCCGGGGCGAGATCGAAGATGTGCGTGGCGTGGCGGTTAACAGCCACATCGTCAAAACCTTGCTGGAGCGCGAGTGGATCCGCATCGTCGGCTACCGCGATGTGCCGGGTAAGCCGGCGATGTTTGCGACCACCAAGGCGTTTCTCGATCACTTCAACTTGAAAAACCTCGACGATTTGCCACCGCTGGCCGAATTGCGCGAGCTTGAGCCTGATCCGGTGCTCGATTTCGACGACGCGCCGGTGCCTGCCGGACTGCAGGAGTTGGCCGACGCCAGCGCCGACCCGGAAGAGCCGAAGGAAGAAACCAGTTTCCACACGTTGTTGCTGGAGCTGGACACCATGGAGGAGGGGCTCAAGACCGACTTTGATGACATCCTGCGCGATAGCGCGGTGGCGGATGCCGAAGAGGTGCTGGATCAGCCTGAGCCCGAGATCGAAGTTGAACTTCACGTTGAGCCAGAAGCCACAGTCGAAGAAGAGCGGGAAGAAGATCCGGAAGAAGAGCTTGAGGATGACGTGCTTGGTGTTGCCGAGGCGCGCGAGAAACTCCTGGCCGCTGTCGCCGCGCTCGAACAACCGAGACCCGAGCCCGAGTTGACCGACGAAGAAGCCGAAGCCCGGGCCCTCGCCGAAGCGATCGAGGCCGAACGCCGCGCATTCGAAGACGATTAACCTGACTTCAAAAACTGTAGGAGCCGAGCTTGCTCGCGATAGCAGTCTTCCAGTCACTTTGATGTTGTATGTGCCGACGTCATCGCGAGCAAGCTCGGCTCCTACACAAAGCCGGTCGGCGGAAAAACAAGTAAGTCTCCATTGATCAGCTAGTCTCTGATGCGCGAACGCTCCCATGAGCGTATGATTCGCGACCCTTCGGCGATCCCTTTGCCCAAGTACCCAGATTTACATCGCTTCAGGACGCTCAATTCAGGGCCGCCTGAACAGACCACACCGGGAGGTGCCCAGATGAGTATCAACGACCAGAAAGACGACCAGGAAATCGGCCCAGCAGGCGAGAAACTGCAGAAAGTCCTCGCCCGTATCGGCGTCGGCTCGCGCCGTGACGTAGAAGCCTGGATCAGTCACGGCCGCATCAAGGTCAATGGCAAAGACGCCACCCTCGGGCAGCGCGTCGACATGCACGACGCCATCACCATTGATGGCAAGGTGATCAAGCGCGAAGAAGCCGCCGAGTCGGTACGCCGCGTGATCATGTACAACAAGCCGGATGGCGAAATCTGCACCCGCCTTGATCCGGAAGGCCGTCCGACCGTTTTCGACAAGATGCCGCGCCCGAAAGAAGGTCGCTGGATCAACATCGGTCGTCTGGACATCAACACCACCGGCCTGCTGATGTTCACCACCGACGGTGAGCTGGCCAACCGCCTGATGCACCCTTCCTACGAAATGGACCGTGAGTACGCGGTACGTGTGCGTGGTGAAGTCGATGACGAGATGATCGAGCGTCTGAAAGCTGGCGTCGTCCTCGAAGACGGCCCGGCCAAGTTCACCGATATCAAGCAAGCGCCGGGTGGCGAAGGTTTTAACCACTGGTATCACTGCGTGGTGATGGAAGGTCGCAACCGCGAAGTCCGTCGTCTGTGGGAATCCCAGGGCCTGGTGGTCAGCCGTCTGAAGCGCGTGCGTTTCGGCCCGGTGTTCCTCAACTCTGACCTGCCGATGGGTCGCTGGCGCGAAATGAGCCAGTACGAAGTCGACATTCTGAGTGCTGAAGTTGGCCTGACGCCTGTGGCCATGCCGCAGATGAACGCCAAGAGCAAAGACAAGCTCGACCGCATGCAGCGTAAATCGTCGCGTCCAATGGGCAAGACCGAGCGCGTGCGTACGTTGCGTCCAGCGGTCGGCAACCAGACAGCGGCTACTCCACGTGATACTCGTGAACCGCATATCGAAGGCGAGCGTCCAGCCCGCAAACCAGCAGCACCTCGTGCTGACGGCGAGCGCGGTCCACGCACGCCACGTCCGGCCAATGGTCGCACCGAGCGCGGCGAAGGCCGTGGAGCACCAAGCGGTGGTCGTAGTGATCGCGGTGCTCCAGCCGGTCGTGGCGAGTCTCGTGGTGAGTCGGGTCGCGGTACGCCGGTGGCAGACCGTCCTTCCGACACCAAGCGCCCGGCCAAGGCACCGGCGAAGAAGCGTCCAGGCATCGTTCTGGTCGACAAGGACGCTCCATCGGGCAAACGCCGTGGTGCGCCAGCCGGTTCGGGCCAGCGTCCAGGCTTCGGTCGTCGCAAGCCTGAGTAATTGGTAAGCGCCACATGAAAACGCCAACCTTCGGGTTGGCGTTTTTTTTCGTCTGGCTAATCAGAAGACAAACCGCCCATCAAACACAGGCTCATCATCCAGCGCCAACACGCCACTGGAGAAGATCAGGTCCAGATGATGGCTACCCTTCGCGCCACCCCCCAATCCCAGATGCAGCCCGCAATGGCGCTCCTCAAACCCTGCATTGCGTGCATACAGCGTCTTCACGCCTTCGTTGGTGCCGATCCCCAACTCCTCAATGCGCCGATTGGATGGATTGGCCTCCAGGTACTTGTTGAAGTCATGTTCCAGTCCCGGCACCTCGGTGGCGATTTTGCTGATGGTCGAGTTTTCGATCCACAACTCTAGCGGCGACTCCAGCACCCCGTATTTGCGGGCAAATGGAATGGTGCTGAGAAAAGTCCCCATGAATTTGACCCGGCCGTTAATGGCCTCGCTGTGCGTGGCAATTTCACCAGGCGCCAGATCGAAGTTGCCGACACCGTTGATGTCGGTCCACTTCTTGATACTACTCAACGGTGTTTCGAACCACGAGCCGTGATCATCTTTGAAACTTAACGTGGTGGCATGGGACATGCGCTGGATCAAGTGGCTGTTCAACCCGGCAATGCGCTGCGGGGTGACACTGAACGTGTCGTAGAAGTAATCGCCGTAATCCTTGAACAGCAGCGACTTCTTCCAGTTCTCGGCCATGACGCCTTGCAGCGCGCGGACAAATTCCGGGCCGTCGGGGCGTGGGTTGGGCAGGGTGGAAGAATCGTAGAAAAAAATGTACAGATCGCTGTCGGCAATCGCCTGGGCCAGCAATTCCGTGGGTTCCAGATCCAGTCGCATCGCGCTGAAACTGAAGCGTGGGCTGGCACCGGCCTGTTCGGCGATGGCGCTCGTCAGTGCCTGGTAATCAGCCGTGTGGCCGAGCAAGACCTTCGCCGGGTTGATGCCGGCAACGGCAGGGTGATGTTCGAGGTAGTAAAGGAAATGCGAAATGGCGCGTTGCTTATCCATGTAGTCCTCCCTGACAAACCGAGAAAAAGTGGCAGGCACAACCGGCCGGATCGTGCCTGCCGGGATGTCTTACAGAGGCCACATCGCTGTGCCGAACGGAACAACCGCATCGGCTTGCATCATTTCAACGGCGGCGTCATGGGTCGGTGCTTCAAACCAATCGTCCAGTTGCAGTTCAGTTTCCAAGTCTTTTTCAAGTGCTTGCATTGTGAATCTCCTAGATGACTTTTTCGGTAAGTGCTGCGGCGCGTTTTCAGTCATTGAATAACCCGCCAACTTGCTGATGGATGCGTCTCGGCAAGTCGCTGAAAACCTAGTTCACAGGTTTTTAAATTGCAAAAAAATAATCAAATAAGATTTGTTTGAACTTTTTATTCTGTTTTTTATTGAGCAATTTGTTAATAAAAAACAAAAAACTAACTCGACCTTTCCCTAAGGATACGTCCTACCGTCAATTTGCAGTCAACCTACAGCCAGATCTGATTCGGCAAATTTACGTTACGGCATGTAAAGAAATACTGACGAAATCAAGCCTCAAAGCCCTTGGTTTCACGCTTGCGGAAGGGATGTAAGGAAAACCTTCCGCCTAACAGCCAATTGACCCTTCCGCAGGGCTCTGGCCCGCTTGTTTCAGGCGCGGTTGAAGGGTGAGATGCGCCCCATGCCTGTCGTGCAGGTGCATAACAAGAAGGAGGCGCAATGTACGCCGTGACTGATCTCCATCTCCCCCCGTGGAGCGATTTTTCCGTCGCTCCCGTCGATGACCCGCAAAGGTCTGACTCTAATTTTGCAGCCGCCCGAGACCCTCGAGGCGGACACAGGCAATCCCGGCAAATGACACGCTGATCCAGCAGTGTCTGGCAGCAGGGGGTTACAGGTGTACAATGCGCCGCGTTTTAACTGTGACCTCCTGCGCATCTGCGCAAACCTCAAGGCTATCCGCCTTGTTCACTCCGCCGCGCCACAAGCGTGTCGGGTCCGATTTCGTCACAGATAAAAACAAACAGGTGACGCATGACCGTTGCAAAAACGCTGAACTCCTTTTGCCTTCGCTGGGGTTTGATCGGCGCTGCTTGAAATCGCAACCGAGCAGCAACGTCTAACGAACATCATCAAACCTTGCGTGAGACCCTTTTCATGAGTGGACAAAACTCGCATTCAGGCGAGCTGAAACGCGGCCTGAAAAATCGCCACATTCAACTGATCGCCCTCGGTGGCGCGATCGGTACCGGGCTGTTCCTCGGCTCGGCCGGCGTACTGAAATCCGCCGGCCCGTCGATGATTCTCGGCTACGCCATCTGCGGCTTCATTGCTTTCATGATCATGCGCCAGCTCGGCGAAATGATCGTCGAAGAGCCAGTCGCCGGTTCCTTCAGCCACTTCGCCCATAAATACTGGGGCGGTTTCGCCGGCTTCCTGTCGGGCTGGAACTGCTGGATTCTGTACATTCTGGTGGGCATGTCGGAGCTGACCGCGGTCGGTAAATACATCCACTACTGGGCGCCACACATCCCGACGTGGGTCTCGGCAGCCGGCTTCTTCGTCCTGATCAACTTGATCAACCTGGCCAACGTCAAAGTCTTTGGTGAGGCCGAGTTCTGGTTCGCGATCATCAAGGTCGTGGCCATCGTCGGCATGATTGCGCTCGGCAGCTACCTGCTGGTCAGCGGCGACGGCGGCCCGCAAGCGTCGGTGACCAACCTGTGGGTCCACGGCGGTTTCTTCCCGAATGGTGTCAGCGGCCTGGTGATGGCCATGGCGATCATCATGTTCTCCTTCGGCGGCCTGGAAATGCTCGGTTTCACCGCAGCTGAAGCCGACAAGCCGAAAACCGTGATCCCGAAAGCCATCAACCAGGTGATCTACCGGATCCTGATTTTCTACATCGGTGCGTTGGTTATCCTGCTTTCGCTGACGCCATGGGACAGCCTGTTGGCAACCCTGAACGCGTCGGGTGATTCCTACAGCGGCAGCCCGTTCGTTCAAGTGTTCTCGATGCTCGGCAGTGACACCGCTGCGCACATCCTCAATTTCGTGGTCCTGACCGCGGCGCTGTCGGTGTACAACAGCGGCACCTACTGCAACAGCCGCATGCTGCTGGGCATGGCCGAGCAGGGCGATGCGCCGAAAGCCTTGTCGAAGATCGACAAGCGCGGCGTGCCAGTGCGTTCGATCCTTGCTTCGGCGGCGGTGACATTGATTGCCGTATTGCTGAACTACCTGATCCCGCAAAACGCGCTGGAACTGTTGATGTCGCTGGTGGTTGCCACCCTGGTGATCAACTGGGCGATGATCAGCTTCTCGCACTTCAAGTTCCGCCAGCACATGAACAAGACCAAACAAACGCCGCTGTTCAAGGCCCTGTGGTACCCGTACGGCAACTATGTTTGCCTGGCGTTCGTGGTGTTCATTCTTGGCGTGATGCTGCTGATCCCGGGTATCCAGATCTCGGTGTATGCGATTCCGGTGTGGGTCGCGTTCATGTGGATCTGCTACGGCATCAAGAACAAGCGCAGTGCTCAGGATGCGTTGCAGGCTGCAAACGCGAAGTAAGCGTAGTACGCAGAAACAACAAACCCGGCCAATGTGCCGGGTTTTTTGTGCGCGCTGCAAAACCTGTGGGAGCGTGGCTTGCCCGCGATGAACGATAACGCGGTGTGCCTGATGAACCGCGGTGCCTGAATCGCGGGCAAGCCACGCTCCCACAGGGACCGCATTCTTTCAGTTCATTCGGGGTATCCTGCGCGTTCTGAATACGGACCCTTTTCCATGCTGGTGATTTCCAACAACGTGCATCTGCCGGATGCCGAGATCGAATTGACCGCCATTCGCGCCCAGGGCGCCGGTGGGCAGAACGTCAACAAGGTCTCCAGCGCGGTGCACCTGCGTTTCGACATTCCGGCCTCGTCCTTGCCCGAGTTCTACAAGGAGCGGCTGCTGGCGTTGCGTGACAGTCGCATCACCAGCGAAGGGGTGTTGATCATCAAGGCTCAGCAATACCGCACGCAAGAAGCCAATCGCGCGGATGCACTGGAACGGCTGACCGAGTTGATCCTCAGTGCCACCAAGGTCGAAAAGAAACGTCGTCCGACCAAACCGACCCTCGGTTCGAAGAAGCGTCGGCTCGAATCCAAGACCAAGCGTGGCAGCATCAAGGCCGGGCGCGGCAAGGTCGATTTTTAGCGGGTTTGGCGCTCTTCCCGGTACTTTTCATTGAGATGCTTCGGCGCCTGCCGGTACAAGTAAACACTCAGTGCCAGACCGCTCAACGCGGCGAGTGCAGCGAACAGGAAGATCGAGGCAAAACCAAAGCCCGCGGCAATCGCACCGGCCAGCGGCCCGGTAATCCCCAGCGACAAATCGATGAACAACGAATAAGCCCCAACTGCCGCACCACGACTTGAGGCCGGCACCAGGTTGACCGCTTCCACCCCCAGCGCGGGGAACACCAGCGAGAAACCGAACCCGCTTAGCGCCGCACCGGCCAATGCCCAATGAGCGTCCGGCGCCAGCCACAGCAGCAACAGTCCCAGTGTTTCCACCGACAGGCAGGCAATCGCCACGCGAAAGCCGCCGAGGCGGTTGATCAGATTGCCGAACAGCAGCCGCGCACCGATGAAACTGGCACCGAACAAGCTCAAGCACAGCACCGCGTTGTCCCAGTGCTGAGTGGCGTAATACAGGGTGATGAAGGTGGCGATGGTGCCAAAGCCGATTGAGCCCAGCGCCAGACCGCAACCATGTGGCAGCACGCGCCCCAGCACATGCATGAACGGCAAACGCTCACCGACCACAATCGGCGCGGCGGTTTTTGGCCAGGCCAGCACCAGGCCGAGGACGGCCAGCAACACGATGCTCACGCCCATGCTCCACATCCCCAATTGACTGACCAGCAGCACGCCCAGCGGTGCGCCGACCGCCAGTGCGCCATAACTGGCGATGCCGTTCCAGGAAATGACCTTGGCGGTATTCGCCGCGCCAACCCGGCCGATGCCCCAGCCGATCGAACCGGAGCCCACCAGGCTTTCCGCGCTGCCGAGCACCAGACGGCCGATCAACAGGCTGATCAAGCTCAAGGTCGGCAGGCTCTGGGTCCAGGCCGAAATCAGCATGAACACGCCGCTCAAACCGCAGCCGGCGAGGCCATACATCACGGCGAGTTTACTGCCCTTGTTGTCGATGATTTTCCCGGCATAAGGACGGCTGAGCAGGGTGGCCAGGTATTGCACGCTGATCACCAGGCCGGCGATTACGGCACCGAAGCCCAGATCGCTGTGGACGTAGCCCGGCAACACGGCCAGGGGAATGCCGATATTCAGATAGCCAATGAAGGTGAACAGGACGATGGAAACGACTTGCAACGTGACTGCCAGGGGGCGCTGGTTTTCAGACATGGGTAAAGATCCACGGGGAAGCAGGATAGATAGGCTGCTTATGATAGCGGCGCGAGCGGCTACTGGTCGTGGAAAAAGTAAAACTATTTGCCGGGTGGGGATGAATCAGGGTTTGGCGGGAGCGACCAGATGCGTGGTGACCAGGGCGGCCAGGGCGTTTTCTTCGCTGCCGAAACGGGCGAGCAGCGCGGCGCGTTTCTCGGGGGACAGGCGATTCCAGATATCGATCATCTTCTCGGTGGTGCCGATCAGAACGCTGGCCTGCTGAGCTTCGTTAAAAGTAGGGCTGAAGTCGTCGGTCATGGTGGGGCTCAAGGGTTCAGGCGGTGTGGAAAGCGCATGTTAGCGCTTTCCACACGGTCTGGCATTGCAGGTGAATCAGTCTTCGCTGTCGGCCTTGCGGCGTTCTGCGGCTTCTTTCGGCTCGGGCTGTTGGGCACCGGCTTGTTGCGTGGGCGTCTGCTCAGTTTCGTGCAGGCTTGGGAAGGGGAGATTAGGGATCTCGTGCATATCGCGCTCCTCGCAAAGTCTGTTGATAGATCTGGTAGATCCGCGCTTTTAAAAAAGCCTGGGAAGGATACAGCAGGAGAAATGACAAATAGACTTTTATATCCAATTGTTGCGACGGATGGGATTGTCTAGACAGGTCTGCAAGAGGGGGCGACACAAAACAAATGTGGGAGCGAGCCTGCTCGCGAATGCGGTGGATCAGTCAATGTTGATGTCGACTGACACTCCGCATTCGCGAGCAGGCTCGCTCCCACAGGGGGGCTGTGCAGGGTTTGATGGTTATTTGCAGACTTCGGCGATTGCCTCGGCCAGCAAATCAAGGCGTGTGGCATCAATCCCTGCCACGTTGGCCCGGCCAGTGCCCACCATGTAAACGCTGTGATGATCGCGCAGTTGTTTGACCTGTTCCGGCGTCAAACCGGTGTAGGAAAACATCCCGCGCTGCACGCCGATGTGCGCAAAGCGTTCGCGCAAACCATGAGGTTCAAGCGCTTCAACCAAACCGCTACGCAGTTGGGCGATACGCAAACGCATGGCTTCCACTTCGTCGGCCCAGAGGCTTTTCAGCTCGGGATCACTGAGGATGGTCGCTACCACAGCCGCGCCATGATCCGGCGGTGTCGACCACAGATTGCGAGCGATGTTGGCCAGTTGGCTGCGGATATCCACCAGCTTGTCAGCGGTTTTCGCGCAGACAATCAGCGCACCGGTGCGGTCGCGGTACAGGCCGAAGTTCTTCGAGCAGGAGCTGGTGATCAGCACTTCCGGTAATGCGGCAGCGAACAACCGGGTCGACCATGCATCCTGTTCCAGACCATCGCCGAAGCCTTGGTAGGCGAAGTCAATCAGGGGCACCAAATCGCGACTGCGCACCACGTCCAGCACCCGGCGCCAATCGTCATGGGACAGATCGAACCCGGTCGGGTTGTGGCAGCAGGCGTGCAGCAGCACCACATCGCCCTTCGGTGCTTCATTGAGTACCGCGAGCATCGCCTCGACGTCGAGGCGGTTATCGCTGCCGACGTACGGGTAATGACTGACCTTGACTCCGGCTGCCGCGAAGATGGTTTCGTGGATCGGCCAGGTCGGGTTGCTCAGCCACACGCCACGGCCCGGCAGGCACTGTGCGATGAAGTCGGCACTCAAGCGCAGCGCGCCTGTGCCGCCCGGCGTTTGCGTCGCGCCGGTCCGTTGTTCGGCAATCAGCGGGGAATCGGCACCTAGCACCAATTCAACGATGGCCTTGCCGAACGCCGGTTCACCGTGGCCACCGATGTAGGTCTTGGTGGTCTGGCGATCCACCAGGCGCTGCTCGGCGAGCTTCACGGACTGGGGAATCGGTGTCAGGCCCTGGGCGTCTTTATAGACACCCACGCCGAGGTCGAATTTGCGCGGGTTGGGGTCCTGCGCATAGGCCTCCATCAGGCCGAGAATCGGGTCGCCGGGTACTCGACCGATGGCGTCGAAATGCATTATTTGCGGCCCTCGGCGTCCTTGGCCACTTCGTCAGTGCGCGCGGCCATGATGAAATCGTTGCGATGCAGGCCCTTGATGGAGTGGCTCCACCAGGTCACGGTGACTTTGCCCCACTCGGTCAGCAGGCCCGGGTGGTGACCTTCAGCCTCGGAGATTTCACCGACGGCGTTGGTGAACGCCAGTGCGTGCTTGAAGTTCTTGAACAGGAAAACTTTTTCCAGCTGCATCACGCTGTCGCGCACTTCAATGTTCCAGTCGGGAATCTGCTTGATCAGTACCGGCAGTTCTTCGTCGCTGACCTGAGGAGCGCCGGCTTGGCAGGCTTCGCAGTGGGCTTGGTTCAATGTGGACATGATGGGTTCCTGAAATCGAATTATTGGAAATCGGCCGTCAGTGTCACCACGCTAAACCAAAGCGTCGGTTCCTGACAGGCTCACTTGATTCTAAAAGCAGCGGATCACGCAGCCTTTGGCGGAAATTTTGGTGTGTGCAAGCCCAGTTGCATGCCTTGCTTGACCATGCCCATGATGTCTTCGTGGGCCAAGTCGAACAGGCGCTTGAGGTTCGGCAGGACAAAGTACAGCGGTTGCAGGATGTCGATGCGGTACGGCGTGCGCATGCATTCCAGCGGATCGAAGGCCTGATGCTCAGGTTCGTTCGACAGGCAGTAAACGGTTTCTTTTGGCGAGGAGAGAATGCCGCCGCCGTAGATGCGCAGGCCTTCTGAAGTATCGACCAGACCGAACTCGATGGTCATCCAGTACAGACGCGCCAGGTACACGCGTTCTTCCTTGGAAGCCTGCAGGCCGAGTTTGCCGTAGGTGTGGGTGAATTCGGCGAACCAAGGGTTGGTCAGCAGCGGGCAGTGGCCAAAAATCTCGTGGAAAATGTCCGGCTCTTGCAGGTAATCCAGTTCTTCGCGGGTACGAATAAACGTCGCTACCGGGAACTGCTTGTTGGCGAGCAATTCGAAAAAGGTCTGGAAGGGGATCAGTGCGGGAACCCGGGCGACCTGCCACCCAGTGGTTTCACCGAGGACCTTGTTAATCTCGCCGAGTTGCGGAATGCGGTCGTGGGGCAGACCGAGTTTTTCGATACCGTCCAGGTATTCCTGGCACGCACGACCCTCGATCACTTTCAGTTGGCGAGTAATCAGCGTGTTCCACACCGCATGTTCTTCGGCGGGGTAGTCGATAAAACCTTGCGCATCGGGCTCGCGAGCCACGTATTGCGTCTGCTTCATGCTGCTCTCCTGCTAGGGGATTTCGTTCTTGTTATGTCCTGCTATGGACCTAGAAATACCTCAAGAAATGCGGCGTTGCAGCACGTGAGTCGCGCTGTGCGTAGGAGAATTCGTCGATTTTTGTAAAGTATTCGTTACGGATCGGCCGCTATGGCGCAGGGATTGAGATTTGCGGGTTTGAAATGGCGTGCAGGTGTCACATAATCTTGACGACTAAGTTGGCGCCTGGGCAGAAAATTTCTGGCTCAGGCCCTCGATCACTCCTGTTTCGGGCCTTTATATGCGTATCAAAGTCCACTGCCAGAACCGCATTGGTATCCTGCGCGACATTCTCAACCTGCTGGTGGAGTACGGGATCAACGTCGCTCGCGGCGAGGTCGGCGGTGAGCATGGCAATGCGATCTACCTGCATTGCCCGAACCTGATCAACATTCAGTTTCAGGCGTTGCGTCCGAAATTCGAATCGATTGCCGGAGTTTTTGGCGTCAAGCGCGTAGGGCTGATGCCCAGCGAACGTCGGCACATGGAGCTCAATGCGTTGCTCGGCGCCTTGGAGTTTCCGGTGCTGTCGATCGACATGGGCGGCTCGATCGTCGCGGCCAACCGCGCAGCGGCGCAGTTGCTCGGCGTGCGGGTAGATGAGGTGCCGGGGATTCCGCTGTCGCGTTACGCGGAGGATTTCGACTTGCCAGAACTGGTGCGCGCCAACAAGTCACGGATCAATGGCTTGCGGGTGAAGGTGAAGGGTGACGTGTTTCTCGCCGACATTGCGCCACTGCAATCAGAGCATGACGACAGCGAAGCCATGGCCGGCGCGGTTCTCACGCTGCACCGCGCCGACCGGGTCGGTGAACGCATCTATAACGTGCGCAAGCAGGAACTGCGAGGTTTCGACAGCATTTTCCAAAGCTCGAAGGTGATGGCCGCGGTGGTGCGCGAAGCCCGACGCATGGCGCCGCTGGATGCGCCGCTATTAATAGAAGGTGAAACCGGTACGGGTAAAGAGTTGTTGGCGCGAGCCTGCCACCTGGCGAGTCCGCGGGGGCAGTCACCGTTGATGGCGCTCAACTGCGCCGGCCTGCCGGAATCCATGGCTGAGACGGAGCTGTTCGGCTACGGCCCCGGCGCTTTCGCAGGGGCGAGGGCAGAAGGCAAGCTCGGGCTGCTGGAGCTGACAGCGGGCGGTACGCTGTTTCTCGATGGTGTCGGGGAAATGAGCCCGCGTTTGCAGGTGAAGTTGCTGCGTTTCCTGCAGGACGGTTGCTTCCGTCGTGTGGGCAGCGATGAAGAGGTTTATCTGGATGTACGGGTGATCTGCGCGACGCAGGTCGACCTGTCAGAGTTGTGCGCGCGGGGTGAATTTCGCCAGGATTTGTATCACCGTTTGAACGTGCTTTCACTGCACATCCCGCCACTGCGCGAATGCCTCGATGGTTTGACGCCGCTGGTGGAGCACTTCCTCGATCAGGCCAGTCGGCAAATCGGTTGCCCGCTGCCGAAACTGGCGCCGGCGGCGATGGAGCGGCTCAGTCATTACCACTGGCCGGGCAATGTTCGGCAGTTGGAAAACGTGTTGTTCCAGGCGGTTTCCTTGTGCGAGGGCGGGACGGTCAAGGCCGAACATATTCGCCTGCCGGACTACGGCGTGCGTCAGCCGCTGGGCGATTTCTCGCTCGAGGGCGGGTTGGACGAGATTGTCGGGCGCTTTGAGAAAGCGGTGCTGGAGCGTTTGTACTCCGAGCACCCGAGCAGTCGGCAACTGGGCAAGCGGTTGGGGGTTTCGCACACCACCATTGCCAACAAGTTGCGTGAGTACGAAGTCGGTAAAGAACCCGGCAGCGCATAGGTCCCAGTAGCAGCTGTCGAGCACCGCGAAGCAGTCGTTAATTCAGACACTGTGGTGTTTCAGGATGACCGCGAGCAGGATTCACGACTGCTTCGCAGCCGAACGCAGTCTCGCAGGCTCGGCAGCTGCTACAGGACGGCGTTGAGCCGAAGAGGTCGGCACTTGCCGCGAAGCGGCATAACACCGCCGGTTTTTCGTCTTTGACACAATCCCTGATTCCCGCCTGTATCCCTCAAGTCCATTGTTTGCAGGCCCCCGCGCCGCCAGAAAAAAGTTGGTCTGCAAATTGCTTATCGCTCAGCAGTACAGCAGTGGGCGGCAAACGTCCGGCATGCAGAGGAAAGAGTGTGGACAAGTACCTTTATGTGGCAATGACCGGCGCCAGCCAGAATGCACTGGCGCAGAAGGCTCATGCGAACAACCTGGCGAACATCTCCACCAACGGCTTCCAGAAAGACCTGGAGCAGGCGCGTTCGATGCCGGTGTTCGGTGACAGCTTTCCGGCGCGTGCGTTTGCCCTGTCCGAACGTCCGGCCACCGATTTCTCCCCTGGCGCATTGGTGGAAACCGGTCGCGATCTCGATGTCGCGGTGCAAGGCAATGGCTGGATCGCCGTGCAGAACCCTGACGGCGGCGAAAGCTACGTGCGCACCGGCAGCCTGAACGTCGACGCCCTGGGTGTGCTGCGGGCCGGCAACGGTATGCCGGTGATGGGCAATGGCGGGCCGATTGCCGTGCCGCCCGAGCAGCAAATCGAAGTGGGCGAGGACGGCACCATCAGCATTCGTGCGATGGGCGAAGGTCCTCGCGTGATGGCGGAAGTCGACCGCATCAAACTGGTTAATCCTGACTTCAAGAACATGACCAAAGGCCTGGACGGGTCGATCCACACCAAGGACGGCAAGCCGGCGCAAGCCGATGCCGACGTCAAGCTGGTGTCCGGTTTCCTTGAGTCGAGCAACGTCAATGCCGTGGAAGAGATGACCTCGGTGCTGGCCCTGGCCAAGCAGTTCGAGCTGCACATCAAGATGATGAACACCGCCAAAGACGATGACCAGGCCATGGCTCGGGTCTTGCAGATCAGCTAATTATCAGAACGTCGCGCCGTAAAACAGGCGCACGAGGAGAATCGAATGCTTCCGGCTCTATGGGTTGCCAAAACAGGTCTGTCCGCCCAGGACACCAACCTGACGACCATTTCCAACAACCTGGCCAACGTGTCGACCACGGGTTTCAAACGTGACCGCGCCGAGTTCCAGGACTTGCTCTACCAGATCAAACGCCAGCCAGGCGCCCAGTCGACCCAGGACAGTGAACTGCCGTCGGGTCTGCAATTGGGTACCGGTGTGCGCATTGTCGGCACCCAGAAAAACTTCACCGCCGGCAGCCTGCAAACCACCGAGCAGCCGTTGGACATGGCCATCGACGGTCGCGGTTTCTTCCAGATTCTGCAGCCGGACGGCACGACTTCCTACACCCGTGACGGTACGTTCCACCTGGATTCCAACGGTCAGATCGTGAACGCCAGCGGCTTCGCCCTGGAACCGGCCATTGTCATCCCGAACGACGCCCAGACCTTCACGGTCGGTCGCGACGGCACCGTGTCCATCACCGTTGCCGGCAACCCGGCATCCCAGGTGATCGGCAACCTGCAAACCGCCGACTTCATCAACCCGGCCGGTCTGCAGGCTGTGGGCAACAACCTGTTCCTGGAAACCGCTGCCAGCGGCGCGCCGCAAGTCGGCACCCCGGGCCTGGCCGGTTTCGGCACCACGCTGCAGAACACCCTGGAAACTTCGAACGTCAGTACCGTTGAAGAGATGGTCAACATGATCACCACTCAGCGCGCTTACGAGATGAACTCCAAGGTGATCTCTACCGCCGACCAGATGCTCTCGTTCGTAACGCAGAATCTGTAATCAAGTCTATGAGGCGGCCATCAGGTCGCCTGCAACACCGTGAGGTAGGGTCATGAATCACTTCGTATCTGTTCTGGCACTGAGTGGGGCCGTCGTGCTCGCGGGCTGCGTTGCCCCGCCGCCCAAGCCCAATGACCCTTACTACGCCCCGGTGTTGCCGCGCACACCGCTGCCGGCTGCCGCCAATAACGGCTCGATCTACCAGGCCGGTTTCGAACAGAACCTGTACAGCGACCGCAAGGCATTCCGGGTGGGCGACATCATCACCATCACCCTGAACGAACGCACCCAGGCCAGCAAAAACGCTAACTCGCAAACCGCCAAGAACAGCAAGACCGACATCGGTCTGAGCTCGTTTTTCGGTGGTGGCCTGAGCACCAGTGATCCAGTGGGCAGCGGTAGCCTGAGTCTGGACGTCGGTTACGAAGGCGACCGCGCGACCAAGGGCGACAGCAAGTCCGGGCAGAGCAACAGCCTGACCGGTTCTATCACCGTGACCGTCGCGGACGTGTTGCCCAACGGCATCATCGCCGTGCGCGGCGAGAAGTGGCTGACCCTCAACACCGGCGATGAGCTGGTGCGGATTGCCGGACTTGTTCGCGCCGATGACATCGCCACCGACAACACTGTGTCGTCGACCCGTGTCGCCGATGCGCGTATCACCTATTCGGGCACCGGTGCATTTGCCGATGCGAGTCAGCCAGGCTGGTTCGACCGTTTCTTCCTCAGCCCGCTGTTCCCTTTCTAGGTGGCTACGTTGAATTTCAAACACCTGATGGTGGCTGCGTTCCTGATGAGCGCAGCCTTCGGTGCTCAAGCCGAGCGGCTGAAGGATATCGCCAGTATTTCCGGCGTGCGTTCCAACCAATTGATCGGCTACGGCCTGGTGGTCGGACTTAACGGCACCGGTGACCAGACGACGCAAACCCCGTTCACCCTGCAGACGTTCAACAACATGCTCTCGCAGTTCGGCATCAAGGTGCCGCCGGGTTCGGGCAACGTGCAATTGAAGAACGTCGCGGCGGTGTCGATCAGTGCTGATTTGCCGGCGTTCGCCAAGCCGGGTCAGCAGGTCGACATCACCGTATCGTCCATCGGTAACTCCAAGAGCCTGCGCGGCGGCACCTTGCTGCTGACGCCGCTGAAGGGTATCGACGGCAACGTCTATGCGGTCGCTCAGGGCAACCTGGTGGTCGGCGGTTTCGACGCCGAAGGTCGTGACGGTTCGAAGATCACCGTCAACGTTCCGTCGGCCGGTCGTATCCCGGGCGGTGCGTCGGTTGAGCGTTCGGTGCCGAGCGGTTTCAACCAGGGCAACAGCCTGACGCTGAACCTCAACCGTTCGGACTTCACCACGGCCAAGCGCATCGTCGACAAGATCAACAACATGCTCGGCCCTGGCGTTGCCCAGGCCATCGACGGCGGTTCGATTCGCGTCAGTGCGCCACTTGATCCGAGTCAGCGCGTCGACTATTTGTCGATCATCGAGAACCTTGAAGTCGACCCGGGTCAGGCGGTGGCGAAAGTCATTATCAACTCGCGGACCGGCACCATCGTGATCGGCCAAAACGTCAAGGTTTCCCCGGCCGCCGTGACCCATGGCAGCCTGACCGTGACCATCACCGAAGACCCGATCGTCAGCCAGCCCGGCCCTCTGTCCAATGGGCAGACGGCGGTCGTGCCGCGCTCGCGGGTCAACGCCCAGCAGGAAGCCAAGCCGATGTTCAAGTTCGGTCCGGGTACCACCCTCGACGAAATCGTGCGTGCGGTGAACCAGGTCGGCGCGGCACCGGGTGACTTGATGGCCATCCTCGAAGCACTGAAACAGGCCGGCGCGTTGCAAGCCGACCTGATCGTGATCTGAGGACGGCGACCATGGATATGCGCAAGGGCGGATTGGGGGTCAGCAGCAACGATTCGGGTTCCTATTCGGACCTGAATCGCTTGAACCAGCTCAAGGTCGGCGACAAGGACAGTGACGCGAACATGCGCAAGGTTGCGCAGGAATTCGAGTCGCTGTTCCTCGGTGAAATGCTCAAGTCCATGCGCTCGGCCACCGACGCGCTGGGTCAGGACAATCCGCTCAACACGCCGGCAGCCAAGCAATACCAGGAAATGTACGACCAGCAGTTGGCCGTTTCCATGTCCCGCGAGGGTGGTGGTATTGGTCTGGCTGACGTGCTGATGCGTCAGATGTCGAAGAACAAACCGCTGGCCCCGGGCGAGGCCGCTGCCGCGTCAGCCGCCAAGCAAGCTGCCGCGAAAGCCGCCGTGGAAACCCCGATTGCCGCCGGTACGGTCGCCACCAACGGGCCGCTGTCGCGCCTCAATGGCGAGCGTCCGTTGTGGGCTTCGCGCTCGGTGAAGTCGGCAAGTGCGGGCGAGGGCACTCATCGCAATGATATGGCGCTGATCAATCAGCGACGTCTGGCGCTGCCGCCGAAACTGGCCGACCGCTTGCTCGCAGGGCTGGTGCCGTCGGCATCGACCACTGCCGCGACCGTCACGACGGCGCAGAACAACATCCAAATGCCGCAGAGCACCAAGACCGGTGCCGGTCCCCTGTACAACGGCGATTGGCTGGCTTCGCAAACGGATGCGACATCCAGCGGGCGCCTGCAGGTTTATGGCCGTGCCATGGCGCAAATACCGCTGGCACCGGCGAAGAAAGCGTTCAGTTCCGCCGACGAATTCGTCAACACCATGCTGCCAATGGCCAAAGAGGCCGCCGAACGCATTGGTGTCGATCCGCGTTACCTGGTGGCCCAGGCCGCCCTGGAAACCGGTTGGGGCAAATCGGTCATGCGCGCCCAGGATGGCAGCAGCAGTCACAACCTGTTTGGCATCAAGGCTGGCAACAGTTGGAAAGGCGAATCGGCGCGGGCAATCACCAGCGAATTCAGGAACGGCGAGATGGTCAAGGAGACGGCTCAGTTCCGTTCCTATGACTCTTACAAGGACAGCTTCCATGACCTTGTGACGCTGCTGCAAACCAACAATCGCTATCAAGATGTTGTGAAGTCGGCCGATAACCCAGAACAGTTTGTGCGCGAGTTGCAAAAGGCCGGTTACGCAACCGACCCGGACTACGCAAGCAAGATTTCGCAGATAGCCAAGCAGATGACGAGTTACCAGAACTACGCTGCGGCGGGCGCTACCACCACGCCTCTATAGGCATAAGCTATAAGGTCTGAACCATGAGTTTGCTCAACATCGGGATGTCGGGGCTGTCAGCCAGCCAATCGTCGTTGATGACTACGGGTAACAACATCGCCAACGTCGATACCGCGGGTTACTCGCGTCAGCAGACCGTGCAGGGCACCAAAGCCTCGCAGCAGTTCGGCAATGTCTACATCGGCACTGGTACGACGCTGGCCGATGTGCGCCGGGTGTACAACAGCTACCTTGACGCCCAACTGCAGACCACCACGTCGCTCAACAGTGATTCGGCCGCGTACCTGGGCCAGGTCACGCCGCTGGACAAACTGCTGTCGGACAGCGGCACCGGCCTGAACGGCGCACTGACCAAGTTCTTCGCCTCGGTACAGAACGTCAACGCCAAGCCGGGTGACGACGCTTCACGCCAGTTGCTGCTCAGCGATGCCCAGGCCTTGAGCAACCGTTTCAATTCGGTGTCCAGCCAGTTGAACGCGCAGAATGCGAACATCAATGGCAACCTGACGAACATGGCCGATCAGGTCAACAAACTGGCCGCCACCGTGGCGCAGTTGAACCAGAAAATTTCCGAGATTTCCAGCGCCGGCGGCATGCCGAACGAGCTGCTCGACGCCCGTAACGAGACCGTACGCCAGCTCTCGACCTTTACCGGCGCGCAGATCGTCGAACGCGAAGGTAACGTCGATATCTATCTGGGCAGCGGCCAGCCGCTGGTCATGGGCAACACCGTCAACAAACTCGAAGTCGTGCCGGGCAAAGACGACCCGAACCGCTTGTCTCTGCAACTCAATCGTGGTTCGAGCACCATCGATATCACGTCGATCATGACCGGTGGCGAAATCGGGGGTTTGCTGCGTTATCGCAGCACCGTGCTGGACCCTGCCATGAATGAACTGGGTCGCGTCGCTCTGGTCGTCGCCGATCAGATGAACAGCATCCAGGCCCAGGGCATCGACAAGAACGGTGACTTCGGTTCGAACCTGTTCAACAGCATCAACAGTGCCGCGCAGATGGCTCAGCGCAGCATCGCCTCCGGCAATAACAGCGTGGGCTCGGGCAACTTCGATGTCAGCATCGAAGACACTGGCAAGCTGACCATCAACGATTACAAAGTGACGTTCACTAGCGCCACCGACTACACCGTGCAGCGCCTGCCAGACAATACGTCTATGGGCAGCTTCAACACGGCGACCACACCTGCGCCGGTGATCGACGGTTTTTCCTTGAAGCTAACCGGTGGCACCGCGGCTGCAGGCGATACCTTCAAGATCACCCCGACCCGTAACGCGGCCGCCAACATCAAGACCGAGATGACCGACTCCAAACGTCTGGCCATTGCGGCACCGTTGGGCGCTGCCATTGCGGCGAGCGGCAGCGGCAATGGCACCCTGACCATTCCGGCCAGCGGCCAACCGACCCTGACCACCCAATTCGATATCTACGACGCGGCCACCAAAACCGCGATGCAAAACGGCCTGAAAAACTCCACGCCGACCAAGGTGGTATTTGGTGCGGTGTCCGCCGACGGCACCAGCCAGACCTACCAGTTCCTGGATGCCAAGGGCGGGTTGATCAGCAGCGGCACCATCAAGCCAGGTGAGAGCAACACCCTGAACCTGAGCATTCCGCTCAAGGATGCCACGGGCGCGCCGATCCCGCCTGCGCCTGCCACTCAGTACACCGCGGCCTTCAGCATGACCATCGCCGGCTCCCCCAGCAACGGCGCCGGGATCAACGTCTCGCTTAGTCAGCCGGGCAGCCTGGACAACCGTAACGGCACCACACTGGCCGGCTTGCAGACCGCGCAGACCGTGGACACCGGCTCCGCCAGCAAAGGTATTTCCCTGAACGACGCTTACGGCAAACTGGTCGAAGGCGTTGGCTCCAAGGCCGCCCAGGGCAAGCTCGACAGCGCCGCGACCTCAGCCATCCTGGCGAACGCCAAAGGTGCGCGCGACTCGCTTTCGGGTGTCGACCTCGATGAGGAAACCGGCAACCTGGTCAAGTATCAACAGTACTACACCGCCTCTTCGCAGATCATCAAGGCTGCGCAGGAAATCTTCAGCACACTGATCAACAGCATTTAAGGAGTCGTAGCCCATGCGCATTTCTACCGCCCAGTTTTACGAGTCCTCGGCTGCGAACTATCAGAAGAACTTCGCCAACGTGGTCAAGAGCAGCGAAGAGGCCAGCAGCCTGGTTCGCGTGAACACGGCTGCTGATGATCCGGTTGGCGCCTCGCGTCTGTTGCAATTGGGTCAGCAGGCTTCGATGCTTGATCAGTACGAGTCCAACGCCACGACCATCAAGGCGACGCTCGGTACCGCCGAAGCGGTGATGACTAGCATCGGCAACGTCTTGCAGCGCGCCAGGGAACTGGCCGTTGGTGCGGGCAGCGCCGGTTACACCGATGCCGACCGTCAGGCCAACGCTTCGGAGTTGGGGCAGATCGAAGAGCAATTGCTGAGCCTGATGAACAGCAAGGACGAAAACGGCAAATACATCTTCGCTGGTTCCAAGGGCGACACCGTGCCGTTCACGCGTAACAACGACGGGACCTACAGCTACAACGGTGACCAGGTAACCCTTGACCTGGCGATCGGCGACACCATGTCGATGGCCACCAATAGCACCGGTTGGGACGCGTTCCAGCAAGCGATCAACACCAGCCGTAGCCAGGTCACCATGACTGCACCGGCGGTGGATGATGGTCGAGTGGTGTTGTCCAACGGCCAGGTGTCGTCGGGCGTAACCTACAACAACAAGTTCCGCAGCGGCGAGCCATACACCGTTGCTTTCGTCAGCGGCACGCAGTTGAAAATTACCGACTCGGCCGGCAACGACGTGACCGCCGAAGCCAGTCAGGGCGGTGCGTTCGATCCTTCCACCAAATCCGGCCAGGCCGTCACTTTCCGAGGTGTCGAGCTGACCCTGAATATCAATCTGGGCGCCGGTGAAACCGCGGCTACAGTGTTGCCGGGTCACAGCTTTACGCTGGCAGCCAAGCCTGACACATTCACCGCCACCCGCAGTCCAGGCAACCCGTCGACGGCGCAAGTCACCGGCAGCAGCATCACCAACCCGGTCAACTACCACGCCAGTTTCCCGACCGGCTCGGCGGTCATGAAGTTCACCAGCGCCACCGACTTCGAACTGTACGCAGCGCCTTTGACCGCCAACAGCAAGCCGGTGTCTACCGGGACCATGGCCGGCAGCGTCGCCACCGCATCGGGTGTGAGCTTCACCCTGAGCGGTACGCCAGCTGCCAACGATCAGTTCAGCATCGCGGTCAACACTCACGAAACCCAGAACATTCTGGACACCGTGAGCCAGTTGAAAACCGCACTGAATACGCCAACCAACGGTAGCCCGATCGCCACTCAGAAATTGCAGGCGTCATTGGCTTCGGGCATTGCCAACCTGGCCAGCGGTACCGATCAGTTGTCCAGCGCCTTGAGTTCAGTCGGTGGACGCGGTGCTGCCCTGGACACCCAGAGCGATACCAACCAGAGCCTGAAGCTGGCCAATGCCCAGACCCAATCGTCGATACGTGATTCCGATCCGGCTGAGGTGATGACCCGTCTGACCTTGCAGCAAACCATGCTGCAAGCCTCGCAATTGGCCTTCAGCAAGATTGCTCAGTTGGGCTTGTTCAACAAGGTCTGAGTTTGCGCCTGCCGGGCTGCTAACCGTCTTTTTAAGCGGTTCCGGGGCCTCTGCCTGAAAGGGTCGAGGCCCGCCGCTCGAGAGTTTTCCGCCGTGAATCAACGCCCCCTTGTCAGTATCGTCATCCCTGCCTTCAACCCGCGCTTCTTCAGTCAGGCATTGGAAAGCGCACTCGCCCAGACCTACGAGAACATCGAGATCGTCATCTGTGACGATTCGTCCAGCGACGAGATCCGCGATGTTGTCGAGGCCTTCATCGAGCCGGCTCACCCGGTTCGCTACTTGCGTAATCCGCAGCGTCTGGGCTTGCAGAAGAACGTATTGCGTTGCGTCGAAGAAGCCCGGGGCGAGTTCATCAAAGTGCTGTGCGACGACGACCGTCTGTTTTCACCGAGCGTTGCCTTGCAGGCGCAGGTGTTGATCGACCACGCAGACGTGAATGTGGTGTTTGCCCTGCGGATGCTCAGCGATGCCGGTAATTTCATCCTGCCGCCACGGGTCGACAACTGTCGGTTCTCACCGAACGACGCCTTGCTCAAGGGCGATGACATGCTGGCGATCTTCGAAGGCACGCCGAAGAATTTCCTCGGCAATTTCAGTTCGACCCTGATGCGTCGCGCTGACGTGCTGGAGCTGTTGCCGGCGCTGATTCAGGAAGGCGCCGGTTTCGTCGCCATGCTCGATTTCGCCTTGTTTGTGTGTTTGATGCGTCGTGGCAATCTGGTGTCGCTGAGCACTGTGCTGAGTACCGAACGTTTGTACCCGGAGCGTCTGAGCAAAACCCCGGAAATGGTCAAGGCCGCGGCCATGGAGTGGAGCTGGCTTTCGCAGATGCTGGCGGCGCGCAGCGGTGAATCGGCACCGGCATCGGGTTGGGTGCGCTACATCGAACTGGCCAAAATCACCGACCAGCCCCACGCCTGGGAAGAGTTGTGCGTGGTGCGCATCCTAGGCAACCGCAACACGGTGGTGAATGGCCGGGTGGGCGGGGAGAGCGAAAGCTACGCCGATTTCTATCGCGAATGGCTGGCGATCCGCAGGTTCTCCGATGTCGAGCAACGGCTCTTGCCGCAGCGCATCGACAGCTGGGCGTTCCGTCCGCAGATCGTGCCGATCGTGATCGATAGCGGCGCTGACAGTGCTGCGCTGAACACTACGTTGCAAAGCATCAGCCGTCAGCTTTACACGCCGCAAGCAGTGGTGGTGCTCTCTGATGCCTTGTGTGTGGCCGACGATCGCGTGGTGCAGTTGCCGTTCCAGGCTGATTGGGCGCAACAGCTCAACGCGGTGGTACCGCAACTGGAAGGTGCCCACTGGTTTTATCTGCTTCATGCTGGCGACACCTTGCGCGAGTCGGCTCTGCTGATCCTGGCCGAACGCATTGCGGGTTCGGCAGGCATTCTCTGTGCCTACAGCGACGAGGGCGCGCTGGTCGATGGTGAGTCGGTCGACCCGGTGTTCAAACCCGATTTCAACCTCGATCTGATGCGCGCCTATCCCTACGTCGGCCGAACCCTGGCCTTTGAGCGGCAGCGCTTCATGGCGCTGGGCGGTTTCGATTCGGCTCACGGTGAGCTGGCGCCGCACGATCTGTTATGGCGTCTGGTGGAAGAGGCCGGGCCGCAAACCATCGAGCACATCGCCGAAATCCAGGTGGAGTCGAGTCAGTCTTTCGCCGCCTGGTTATCGTTGCCCGAAGTGATCGAGAACAACGCCGGCACGGTCAGCGCGCACCTGGATCGTATTGGTGTGGCGCACGCGATCCGGCAGGAAGCGTTGCCGTTGATCAACCGTATCGACTACCTCCATGGGGCGCGTCCGCTGGTGTCGATCATCATCCAGACCGGCGATTCGCTGTACGCCTTGCAGCGGTGTATCGAAGGCTTGATCGAGCGCACGGCTTACAGCCAATACGAAATCCTGATCGTCGACAGCGGCAGTGACGACCCGGCGATGCTCGATTGGCTGGAGGCGATGGCGCAGTTGGGCGCCGCGATGCTGCGAGTACTGCGTTACGCCGGTGACGCCAACGACGGGGCGATTCGCAACTTCGCCGCGAGCCTGGCGCATGGCGAATACTTGCTGCTGCTCAGTGCGCAGACGGTAATCTGCGACAGCGACTGGCTGGACGAATTGCTTAATCACGCCCGGCGGCCGGAAGTGGGTGTGGTCGGGGCCCGCATCCTTAGCCCCGAGGGATCGATCGTCAGTGCCGGGTTGATTCTTGGCCTGGCCGGGCCGGTCGGTTCGCCGTTTCATGGCGAGGCGGCCGGCTCTCGCGGCTACATGCAGCGTTTGCACGTGACCCAGAACTGGAGCGCGGTGAGTAATCACTGCCTGATGGTGCGCAAGCAAGTGTTCGATGAGCTAGAGCAGTTCGATGAAGCGACCTTCACCCAGGGCCTCAGCGACGTCGACTTGTGTTTGCGGGCGAGCAAGGATGGTTATCTGGTGGTCTGGACGCCTTACGCCAACGTGGTGTGGGTGCCGCAAGATGTATCGCCGACGTCGCCTTCGACATTGGCGCTGCGCGAGCATGAACAGGAAATCTTCTATCGCAAATGGCTGCCGAAGATCGCCAAGGATCCGGCCTACAGCCCGGCGCTGAGTCTTGGGGGGTCCAGCTTCAGTCTGGAACCAACGCTGCGCAATAACTGGAGTCCGTTCTGCACCCGCGCCTTGCCGTTGATTCTCGGTCTACCGGTCAACAGCAGCGCCGTCGGCCACTACCGGGTGACCGCGCCGCTGGCCGAGCTTGAAGCGGTCGGGCGGGTGATCGCGCGGGTGGCCTATGAGTCGCCCTCGACCGTGGAGATCGAGCGTCTGTCTCCGGACACGATCATTCTGCAAGGGCGTTATAGCGAAGGCGCAGCCGGCGACATTCTGCGGATGAAAAAGTATTCCAGTGCGCTGCGGATTTTCGAACTCGACGATTACGTCGTCAGTGCGCCGAAGAAAAATACCCACGCCCGTAACATGCCGGTCAACACCGAGCAAATGTTGCGTGAAGGCATCGGCCTGTGCGACCGCGTGGTGGTCACCACTCAACCGCTGGCAGATGCCTTGTCGAGCATGCACAGCGAGATCCGCGTGGTACCGAACATGCTGTCGCCGGACCCATGGGCGACGCTGAGCAGTCGTCGTCGCACCTCTAGCAAACCACGAGTCGGCTGGGGTGGCGGCACCAGCCATACCGGTGACCTGGAGATCATTGCCGAGGTCGTGCGCGAGCTGGCGAACGAGGTCGAGTGGGTATTCTTCGGCATGTGCCCTGACGCCTTGCGCCCGTATGTTCACGAGTTTCACTCCACCATCGGCTTGCAGAGCTACCCGTTCAAACTGGCCAGCCTGAACCTCGATCTGGCGCTGGCACCGCTGGAATTCCATATCTTCAACGACTGCAAAAGCAACCTGCGCTTGCTGGAGTATGGCGCCTGTGGTTACCCGGTGATCTGCACCGACACCGAGGCCTACCGCGGCCACTTGCCATGCACCAAGGTCTATAGCAACAGCACCGACGAATGGCTGCAGGCGATCCGCATGCACCTGGCCGACCCGGACGCCAGTTACCGTATGGGCGATGAACTGAAGGAGGCGGTGCACCGCGATTTCATGTTGCGTGGCGACAACCTCAATCACTGGTTGTGGGGCTGGTTGCCGGACTGATTGGCTTCGACCCATCCCTTGAAAACAGGCGACTTTATGTCGCCTGTTTTTTATTCCAAGGTGATTTTTCTTCTCCAGTTCGAGTTGGATTTGCCGAAAGCGTCGGGATAAACATTATTGAAACGAGGATGTGACGACGCTCGCCGGGCGCCGTTTTCTGCAGGTATCTGGTTCAACAACATGGCAAGGAAGAAGTCGAAATGGCAGTGATAAACGGGACAAACGGCGTGGATACGCTGACAGGTACCGGTGGGGATGATGAGATCAATGCCCTGGGTGGTGATGATGTGATCAAGGGAAGTGCCGGTGCCGACAAACTGGACGGTGGCACAGGGTTCGATACGGTGGATTATTCGGTCTCCGGTGCGGCAGTCAATGTCGACATTCGCGCCGGTACGGGCAAGCCCGGCATCGGCGGTGATGCCGAAGGCGATACCTTGCTCAATATCGAGAAGGTGATCGGCACGGCGTTCAACGACACCTTCAGCACCACTATTGCCAATACGGTTTCAGGTGGTCCGACAGTCACTTTCGAAGGTGGCGCAGGGGATGATGTCTACATCTTTGCCACCACCGGGGTGAAGGTTATTGAACAGGACAACGGTGGCTACGATGAGCTGCGCAGCAGTGCGCCGACGGCGACCCTGGACCCGTTCATTGAAAAGCTGACTTACATCGGCACCGGCAGTTTCACCGGCACCGGCAATGCCGGCGACAACATGATCGTCGGCGGCGCGGGCAATGACGTGCTGATTGGCGGCGGCGGTGCCGACCAGTTGATCGGCGGCGCCGGCCTGGACATGGCCAGCTATATCGATAGCAAGGTCGGCGTGACGGTGGATCTGAGAACCGGTGTGAACACCGGGATTGCGGTGGGCGACACCTATACCGATATCGAAGTGATCCGTGGTTCGAACTACGACGACCGTTTTGTCGCGGATGGTCGAGTCATCGGTTTCGACGGCGCCGGCGGTTTCGACACCGTGGACTACTCTGGTTCAGCGGCCGCGATCAACGTCGATATCCGCGCCGGTACGGGCAAGCCCGGCATTGGCGGTGATGCCGAAGGCGATACCTTGCTCAATATCGAGAAGGTGATTGGCACGGCGTTCAACGACACCTTCAGCACCACTATTGCCAATACGGTTTCAGGTGGTCCGACAGTCACTTTCGAAGGTGGCGCAGGGGATGATGTCTACATCTTTGCCACCACCGGGGTGAAGGTTATTGAACAGGACAACGGTGGCTACGATGAGCTGCGCAGCAGTGCGCCGACGGCGACCCTGGACCCGTTCATTGAAAAGCTGACTTACACCGGCACCGGCAATTTCACCGGTTACGGTAATGCCATCGATAACCTCATCATCGGCGGTGCGGGTAACGATGTGCTTTATGGCGGTGGCGGCGCCGACCAGTTCATTGGGGGCGGCGGCATGGACGTCGTCTCTTATCTGAACGACAGCCCGGTCGCGGTCGCCATCAACCTGATGACGGGTAGTCACTCCGGCATTGCCGCCGGTGATACCTATGTCGGAATAGAGACTGTTCGCGGTACCAACCTGAAACGACATCTTCTACGGCGGGGGCGCCGCCATGGGGCTGGATGGTGCCCTCGGGCAAGACCTGGCAAGTTACGAGCTGTCGGACAGCGCCGTGATCATCGACCTGACCAGCAATGTCAATACCGGTGATGCTGTAGGCGACACCTTCACCGGTATAGAGGTCTTCCAGGGCAGTAACTTCGATGACGCGATGTCAGGTTCTCGGTTTGGTGAAATTTTTATCGGCGGTGCCGGTGCAGATGTGATCGATGGCCGCGACGGTCAGGACAGTGCCTGGTACATCACCAGTGCAACAGGCGTCACGGTGAACTTGCAGACCAACGTCAACCAGGGCGGCGAAGCACAAGGTGACGTGCTGGTCAACATCGAGCGGCTGATGGGCAGTCACTTCAATGACACCTTGACGGGTGATGCCAACGCCAACTATCTGGAAGGCGGGGTGGGTGACGATGTCATCTACGGTGGCGACGGCAATGATTACATCTATGGCGGGCTGGTTTCCCCGATCGGGCCTTTCACCCTCGGTGGAGTGGCCAATGGGCCGCAGGCTGATACGTTGTATGGCGGCAATGGCAACGACACCATCGTCACCGCTGCCAATGACGAGGGTAGCCAGGCCTATGGTGAAGCGGGGGGCGACGTTATCACAGTGATTCATGGCATGGCCGACGGTGGGGACGGTGGCGACCTGCTGACCGGCACGGGCTCCGGTTTCTCGCTGTTTGGCGGTGCTGGCGATGACAAACTGGTGCTGCAAGCCAGCGGGTCGGCCTTTGGTGGCGAGGATGACGATACCTACAACGTCAACACCTCGGCGTTGGTGACGATCCAGGACGATGGCACCAGCCGCTCCGACAAAATAGTGCTGTCGTACATCAGCAGTGCCGAATTGCTGGTTGATCGTGTCGGTGATGACCTCTTTCTGCACAAGTGGCATTTCAATTCCGGGGAGGTTCCGGACAACGGCGTGCAGCTCGAGGACTGGTTTGCCGGCTCCAATACCATCGAGCAAGTCCAGACGGCGGACGGACAGATCATCAATCTGCCGGCCAACAGTGATGCGTTTGCCATGTTTGGATGATCCCGGAGTTCAATGCCTCGATCCTGAGTCCAGATTGAAGGCTTGATACGCCGCTGAAGGGGATGACTCTGGTTTCTGTTGACCGGGCTCATCTCCTTTTTCACGTCTGATTACGCCGACGACGCGGGGCCTGCCGAGCTGGCGCGTTTCCTGCAAGTCCCCTTCATATCGCCATAAAACGAGCGCTTGCGGCCGGTACGACAGCGCCTGACACGGCAGAGCGTTTTAGCCAGACAGCCCGCAAAAGCTTGAAATAGCTTGGCCGAGCTCTGTGAAGAACAAGAGGGGAGACGATGAAGGCAGTAATTCTGGCGGGTGGCCTGGGCACGCGCATCAGCGAAGAGTCGCACCTCAAGCCTAAGCCGATGATCGAGATCGGCGGCAAGCCAATTCTTTGGCACATCATGAAGCAGTATTCCGCCCACGGGATTCATGACTTCGTGATCTGCCTTGGCTACAAGGGCTACGCAATCAAGGACTTCTTCGCCAACTACTTCCTGCACACTTCCGACGTCACCTTCGACATGCGCAACAACCGTATGGACGTGCATCAGAACTACAGCGAACCGTGGAGCGTCACCCTCATCGACACCGGCGAGGAAACCATGACCGGTGGCCGCTTGCTGCGCGCCGGCCGTTACCTCAAGGATGAAGAGGCCTTCTGTTTTACCTACGGCGACGGCGTCTCCGATATCAATATCCGTCAACTGGTGGACTACCACATCGCCCACGGTCGTCTGGCGACCGTCACCGCCGTACAACCGCCGGGCCGTTACGGTGCCCTGGAGCGTCACGGCGATCAGGTGCTCGGTTTTACCGAGAAACCCCGTGGTGACGGTGGCTGGATCAATGGCGGTTTCTTTGTGCTTTCGCCGAAAGTGCTCTCGTACATTGGCGGTGATGACACCACTTGGGAAGTCGAGCCATTGGCCCGTCTGGCTCAGGACGAACAATTGAAAGCCTTCGAGCATGAAGGCTTCTGGCACCCGATGGACACTCTGCGCGACAAGAACTACCTCGAAGCGCTGTGGCAGAGCGGGGAGGCCCCATGGAAACAATGGGGCTGAGTACCGGATTCTGGCGCGGCAAACGCGTTCTGCTGACCGGCCATACCGGTTTCAAGGGCAGTTGGCTGACCCTGTGGCTGCAAAGCCTCGGTGCCGAGGTCAGCGGATTTTCGCTTGATCCATCGACCGAACCGAGCCTGTTCGAACTGGCCCGGGTACACGAGGGCATCAACGATCAGCGCGGCGACCTGCGTGATCTCGGCGCCTTGCTGGAACTGATCGCCGAAGCGCAGCCGGAAATCGTCCTGCACCTGGCGGCCCAGCCGCTGGTGCGCGAAGGCTATCGCGACCCACTGGGGACTTACTCCAGCAACGTCATGGGCACGCTCAATCTGCTCGAAGCGATCCGTCAGGTCGGGAGCGTACGAGCCTGCGTGTTGGTGACGACCGACAAGGTTTACGCGAACAAGGAATGGCTGTGGCCATACCGCGAAGATGAAGCCCTTGGCGGACATGATCCTTACAGCAGCAGCAAGGCCTGCTGCGAGTTGCTGGCCCAGTCCTATGCTGCTTCGTTTTTCCCGGCCGAGCGCTATGCCGAACACGGTCTGGCATTGGGCACGGCCCGGGCCGGCAATGTGCTGGGCGGTGGTGACTTCGCGCCGGAACGCTTGATCCCTGATGTGCTCAAGGCCTGGTCGGCGGATGAACCGGTGACCCTGCGTTACCCGCAAGCCGTACGCCCGTGGCAACACGCCCTGGAGCCATTGGCCGGTTACCTGCAATTGGCCGCCGGCCTCTATGAAAAAGGTCCCGAGTTTGCCGGCGCCTGGAACTTTGGCCCGAGCGAAGCCGACATGTGCAGCGTCGGCGAAGTGGTCGAACTGCTCGCCAACCGCTGGCCACAAGCGCGCGGGTTGCGCATCGAACCGAGCGATTTTCATGAGGCCGGTCTGTTGCGTCTGGACAGCAGCAGCGCCCGTCAACGGCTGGCCTGGAAGCCGCGCTGGTCGTTGCAGCAGTGCCTGACTCATACCCTCGATTGGCACCTGGCGTGGCAAAACGGCGACGACATGCGCGCCATTACATTGGGCCAGTTGAACCTGTACCGAGGCGCGCTGTGAGCGAGTTTCTGTTGAAGTCATTGCCGCTGGCCGGACTGTTCAGCGTGCAGCACAAACGCTTCGAAGATGAGCGCGGGCACTTCGCTCGGCTGTTCTGCGAAGGCAGCCTCAGCGCCTTCGGCCAGCCGTTTCATATCCGCCAGATCAACCATTCCTGCACCCGTGAGCGGGGCAGTGTGCGGGGTCTGCATTATCAGAGCGCCAGCGCCCCGGAAGCCAAGCTGATCACCTGCCTGCGCGGTGAAGTCTGGGATGTGGCGGTGGATTTGCGCCCTGACTCGGAGACCTTCCTGCACTGGCACGCCGAACACCTGCGGGCCGACGACGGCCGCAGCCTGTTGATCCCGGCCGGTTTTGCCCATGGTTTCCAGACCCTCACCGATGACGCCGAATTGCTTTACCTGCACAGCGCTGATTACACGCCTGCGCACGAGGGTGGTTTGTCGGTGAGCGATCCACGGCTGGCGATTGCCTGGCCGTTGCCTGTCAATAATCTGTCGGCCAGGGATTCCAGCCATCCCTTGCTCGATGAACACTTCGCTGGAGTGCGAGTATGAACTGCCGTGGTTGCGGAACTCCGCTGGCTTTGTCGCTGATTGATCTGGGCACTTCGCCGCCGTCCAACGCCTACGTGCGCGCCGATCAGCTGGAACAAGCCGAGCAATGGGTGCCGTTGAAGGTTGCGGTGTGTCAGCAGTGCTGGCTGGTGCAGACCGAGGATTACACCAGTGCCGACAGCCTGTTCGACGCCGAGTACGCTTATTTCAGTTCGTTTTCCAGCACCTGGCTGGCCCATGCCGAGCGCTATGTGGCCGAGATGGTCGAGCGTTTCGACCTGACGGCTGAAAGCCGCGTAGTGGAAATTGCCGCCAACGACGGTTACCTGTTGCAGTACGTGGCCGGGCGCGGCATCCCTTGTCTGGGCGTCGAGCCGACCCGCAGCACCGCGCAAGCCGCACGGGAAAAAGGCCTGGATATCCGCGAGCTGTTCTTCGGTCGCGACACCGCTTCGCAGCTGAACACCGAAGGCTGGGACGCCGACCTGATGGCCGCCAACAACGTGTTGGCCCACGTGCCGGACATCAATGATTTCCTCGGTGGTTTCGCGACCTTGCTTAAGCCGACGGGCGTGGCGACGTTCGAGTTTCCGCAATTGCTGACGCTGATGGCCGGGCAGCAATTCGACACGCTGTATCACGAGCACTATTCCTACCTGTCCCTGACTGCCGTGCAGACGCTGTGCGAGCGCAATGGTCTGGAAGTGTTCGATGTCAGCCAGCTCTCGACCCACGGTGGTTCACTGCGCGTGTTCGTCCAGCGCGTCGACGGTGTGCGCCGCGAAGTCCAGCCAGCGGTTCAACAGCAACTGCAAGCCGAGCTCGATGCCGGTGTGAAAGACCCCGAGTACTACGCAACCCTCGCGCCCGCCGCCGAACGCATCAAACACGAACTGCTGCGCTTCCTGTTGCAGGCGAAAGCCGACGGCAAGCGTGTGGTCGGGTACGGCGCCGCCGCCAAGGGCAACACCTTGCTCAACTACGCCGGGGTCAAACCGGACTTGCTGGTCTGGGTCGCCGATGCCAACCCGCACAAGCAGGGCAAGTACCTGCCGGGCAGTCGCATTCCGATCGTTTCGCCGGCGCAGATCGACATCGAGAAACCGGATTACGTGCTGGTACTGCCGTGGAATTTGCTGCACGAAGTCAGTCAGCAACTGGCGCAGGTACGGCAGTGGGATGGCCGATTCGTGATCGCCGTGCCTGAGTTGACCGTACTGTGAAAGTACTCGTGACCGGTGCCACCGGATTCGTCGGCCGACATCTGGTCGCGGCCTTGCTCGCCCGTGGCTGCGAGGTCCGGGCCGTGGCGCGTAACGCCGAGACCGCTGCGCAACTGCCGTGGATCAACGCCGTGGAGTTCGTGGCGGCGGATATTCATGCCGCCGACCTGGACCTCGCCGCGCTGACCGATGGCGTCGATGCCTTGGCGCATCTTGCCTGGCCAGGATTGCCGAACTATCAGGCGCTGTTTCACTTCGAGCACAACCTGATGGCCGACTACCGGTTCATCAAGGACGCGGTCGAGGCGGGTGTGGCGCAGGTGCTGGTCACCGGGACGTGTTTCGAATACGGCATGCAGAGTGGGCCGCTCGATGAACAAAGTGTGCCGCAGCCGAGCAATCCTTACGGTTTGGCGAAAAACACCCTGCGCTTGTTCCTCGAAGTCCTGCAGCGCGAGAAGCCGTTCACCTTGCAATGGGCGCGGCTGTTTTACCTGCACGGCACCGGACAGAACCCCAACAGTTTGCTGGCGGCGCTGGACCGGGCGATCAATGCCGGGGACGACACGTTCAACATGTCGGCCGGTGAACAATTGCGCGATTACCTGGCGATCGATACGGCCGCTGGATACCTCGCGGCGATCCTGCAACAGCGGGACTTCAATGGCGTGATCAATTGTTCCAGCGGTCAGCCAGTTTCGGTCCGGGCGCTGGTCGAGCAGCGGCTGCGTGAACGTAACGCATCGATCAGTTTGAACCTCGGTCACTACCCATACCCGATCCATGAACCGATGGCGTTCTGGGGCGTGGCGGACCGCTTGCAACAGCTACTGGGAGCAGAGCATGAGGCATGAGTTGTATCGGGTCGCCGATCTGCCGGTGTTGCAGAATCGCACCTTCGCCGACCCGCAATCGGCCAGGGCTTCGGCCTCTGCCGACATGGTGTTGGTACAGGATGAGCAGAGCGGGTTGATCTTCAACCAGGCCTTCGATGCCGACTTGCTCAGCTACGACGCCGATTACCAGAACGAGCAGGCGCATTCGGGCCAGTTCCAGAAGCACCTGAGCGATGTCGAAGGGATCATTGCCCGGCACTTCAAGGGCCGGGAGCTAATCGAAGTCGGCTGCGGCAAAGGCTACTTCCTCGAGCTCTTGAAAGGCCTGGGCTATGCCATCACCGGCATCGACCCGGCCTACGAAGGCAACAATGTCGACGTGATCAAGGCCCCGTTCACTCGCGGGCTGGGTCTGGCGGCGGATGCCATCGTGCTGCGTCATGTGCTCGAACACATTCAGGATCCGGTGAGCTTCCTCGCCGAGATGGCCGAGGCCAATCAGGGCGGACAGATCTACGTCGAAGTTCCGTGCCTGGACTGGATCCTCGAACATCGCGCCTGGTTCGACCTGTTCTACGAGCACGTCAATTACTTCCGCCTCGACGACCTGCGCCGAATGTTCGGCACCGTGCATGAGGCCGGTCACCTGTTCGGTGGCCAGTACCTGTACATCGTTGCCGACCTTTCGACCTTGCGCCTGACCCCGGAGCAACCGGTACCGCGCCTGGACCTGCCCGAAGGTTTCACCGCCAGCCTCGACCGTGCCGTTCAGATCATTCAGGCCGCACCCGAACAAGGTTCGGCGATCTGGGGCGCGTCGTCCAAAGGCGTGATCTATTCGCTGTTTCTGCAACGGGCCGGTGTGGCGGTGGATCGTGTGGTGGATATCAATCCGGCCAAGCAGGGTCGTTATCTGCCGCTGAGCGGCGTGCGGGTGTCCTCTCCACAAGAGGCCATGGATGCTCTGCCTGAAGGCGCCCATCTGTTTGTGATGAACTCCAACTACCTCGAAGAGATCAAGCGGATGACCGGTGGACGCTACGTCTATCACGCCGTCGACAGCGCTTCGTTCCAGTGACCATTGAGAATTTTCAAATGACCGACAACAGCATCAACAAAGCCTTCGAAGCGGAATGCCGGGAACAGATCGCCCAGCAAGGTGACGACCAGAAACTCACCGGCTTGGCCCAGGAGTTCTTCAACGAATCGGCCAAGCACAAATACAGCTACCACTTCTCGTGGATGGGCCGTCCGATCATCCAGCTGCCGCAAGACATGATGGCCATGCAAGAGATCATCTGGCAGGTCAAACCGGACCTGGTGATCGAATGCGGTATCGCCCATGGCGGTTCGATCATCTACTACGCATCGCTGCTGGAGCTGCAAGGTCACGGTGAAGTGTTGGGCATCGACCTCGACATTCGTCCGCACAACCGCGAAGCCATCGAGAGCCATCCGATGAGCAAGCGCATTTCGATGATCGAGGGTTCGAGCATCGATCCGGCCATCGCCGAACAAGTGCGTGCCGCTGCCGAAGGCAAAAAAGTCATTCTGGTGCTCGACTCCAACCACACCCACGACCACGTACTCGAAGAGCTGCGCCTGTACGCGCCGTTGGTCTCGGTGGACAGCTACTGCGTGGTCATGGACACCGTGGTTGAAGACATGCCGGCCGACTTCTTCCCGGATCGTCCATGGGGCCCGGGCGACAACCCGAAAACTGCGGTATGGAAGTACCTGGAAGAGAACAAGGACTTTGAAATCGACCGGCAGATGCAAAACAAACTGCTGATCACCGTGGCGCCGGACGGCTATCTGCGTCGCGTTCGTTAATTAAAAGTGGTTTCAGGTTCTTGGCGATTGGTCGGTTGTGGGGATAGAAAGATGCAGGTTCAAAACAGTGCTAAAAACAACGTTGCACCACTGAACGAGCGGTTTACGGTGGTGGTGATTTCCCACAACCGGAACGCGTTCCTGCGGCGCACCTTGCAGTACTACAGTAGCTATCCCTGCACGATTCTGGTTCTGGACTCGTCCGCTGAGGGTGACGAAAGCATGGCCCGGGACTTCCCGTCGGTCGACTATCGCCACTTGCCGCAATACACCTACAAGGGGCTGCAGGAAAAACTCACCTACGGCGTCAATCAGGTCACCACGCCTTACATGGTGTTCGCCGCCGATGACGACTTCCTGCTGCACCGCGCACTGACCGAGTCGGTGGAGTTTCTCGAAGCCAACCCCGACTACGGCCTGTGTCATGGCTACGGGATCATGTACCTGACTCGGGCCACTGAAGTGAACTACTTCCGTCGCGACCGCAAGGTTCATGAGGATTACAACTCGGAGCAGGCCGAAGACCGTGTGGTGCGGTTCATGGACAATTTTCTGCCGCCGTTCTATGCGGTCACCCGTACCGATCTGCTGCAACAGTGGTACAGCCTGCTGCCAGCAGGTACCGGTTTCGAATGGCAGGAAATCGGCCACACCTTCTACTTGCTGGCCTGCGCGAAGGCGCGGATCCTGCCGATTCCGTTCGCCGTGCGGGAAATGAACTATGGCGCCTCGGACCACAACACCAACGTATTGACGGTGCTGACATTCAAAGATGCCAAAAGCGTTGCCGAGCGCGAGCAGTTTGCCGAATTCCTGGCCTCGATCCCGACGCCACTCAGCGACAACAAGGATCCGGCCCGGGTCAAACAAATCGCCCTGGACAGTTTTACCGCCATGGCCGATTGCCTGATCGAAGGTCGCTCGCTCAAAGGCACCATGATTATTCGCTCTGCATGGCGCGAGGCGGGGGAAGAGCCGATTCGTTCATTCGGCCCCGAGCAATTCGTCGAAATGCCGTTCTACAACAAACCGGTGTTCGATCTGCTGACCGAGTTCGAATTCCTGCTGCACGCCATGCCTGCCGGTCGCCTGCAACTTCAGGAACTGGAAGGCATCCTGCTCAAGCAGCATGAGTTGATGCGCGTTCACCCCAACGACACCGACCGCACCGTGCGTAGCCGGTTGTGGGAGGCCTTGAGCCTGAACGTGTTCAACCGCGCGGTGGTCAAGCGCCTGGCGGAGTCATTGAAAGACAGTGACGAGCCGCAAGAAGACCTCAAGCTGCAAGCCTGGGCCGAGCGACTGAACGCTTTACCGGGTCAGCAAGACCGCCGACTGTTCGAGAACATGCCATCCGGCCGCTTGCTGAACTGGCTCGAAGCGCGCAACCCGGATGCCGCGCAGCTCAAGGCGATCGCTGCACAGCTGGCCACGCATAATGGCGGTCCTCAGTTCGGCATCCTGTTGCTGGATCTGGATGCCGACATGGTCAAGTTGCAGGCGACCTTCGACAGTTTGGTCGGTGGCCACTGCAAGGCGTTCAACCTGGTGGTGTTCACCACAGGTGATTTACCGGCGACGACATCCGTGCGCGACACCGTGCACTTTGTCAAAGTCACCACAACCAATTATGTGGAGCGCATCAACCAGATCGTCGCCCAGTCCACCGCCGATTGGCTGTTGCTGGCCGAGTCCGGTGATCAGTTCACTGCCAGCGGTTTGCTGCGCGCTAGCCTTGAGCTGACCGGCGCCGAGGGCGTTCGTGCGGTGGCAATGGACGAGCTTCAGCGTCAGGCCAACGGTGCTCTGGCGGATGTATTCCGCCCCGGGGTCAACCTCGACCTGCTGCAAACCGTGCCGTCGCTGATGGCGCGCCACTGGTTGATCCAGCGTGATGTGTTGGCTCAGGCCAAAGGTTTCTCGACCGAGTACCCCCAGGCTCTGGAGTTCGATCTGTTGCTGCGCCTGATCGAGGACGGTGGCCTGGCAGGGCTGGCGCATCTGGCCGAACCCTTGCTGATTTGCAATGCCCCGGTAGAAGAATCCAGCGCTCAGGAACGTCAGGTGCTGACTCGGTCTCTGGCAGCGCGCGGCTATCGCGCTCAGGTCAGCTCGACGCTGCCGCTGACGTATCAGATCGACTATCAACACGCCGAACGGCCACTGGTGTCGATCATCCTCCAGAGCCAGGACAACCTTGAATCGCTGCAACGGGCGCTGGTCAGTGTGCTGCAACGTACCCGTTATCAGCGTCACGAAGTGCTGATTGCCGACAACCATAGCCAATCCGAAGAACTGGCAACCTGGCTGAGCAGCCTTGAAGGCAAGGGCGATCGTCTTCGTGTAGTGCGCAGCGGTCAGCGCCTGAGTGCTTCGGCGCTGAACAATGTTGCCTGTGCCGAGGCCAAGGGGAGCTACCTGGTGTTGCTGTCGGCAGAGTCTGAAGTGGTCAATGCCAATTGGCTCGACGCCATGCTCAACCAGGCCCAGCGTCCGGAAGTCGGCATCGTTGGCGCCAAACTGATGGACATTCGTGGCGTCACCACCCAGGCCGGTCTGGTCCTTGGTTTGAATGGCGAGATCGGCTCGGTCTTTGTCGATGAACGTAAGGACGCCAAGGGCTATATGAACGGCCATCAGGTCGAGCAGAACTATTCGGCGGTGTCCGGTGCCTGTCTGATGATTCGCAAGGACGTGTTCGAAGCGGTGGGCGGTCTGGACGAAGAGCATTTCGACGAAGCTTTTGGCGATATCGACCTGTGCCTGAAAGTCGCCGATGCCGGTTACCTGACTGTCTGGACGCCACAAGCGCAATTGCTGCACCCGGGCGTGCTGCCTGAGGCAACCCAGGCTCGTGCCGCTCTGCGCGACAAGTGGCAGGCACGCTTCGAACAGGACTCGGCCTACAACCAGAACCTGGCCTTGACCGGCAAGGGCTTTACTCTCAGCGAACCGACCAGCGTGAACTGGGCGCAGTTGCTCGCATAAGCCTGGCTGACAGGTAAAAGGACTCAAGGCATGTTCAACGGTAAATCGATTTTCATCTCCGGCGGCACCGGCTCGTTCGGGCGCAATTTCATCCGCCGGCTGCTGGAGCAATACCAGCCCAAGCGCGTGGTGGTGTTTTCCCGCGATGAGCTCAAGCAGTACGAGATGCAGCAGACGTTCAACGCGCCGTGCATGCGTTACTTCATCGGTGATGTGCGCGACGCCGACCGTTTGCGTCAGGCCATGCGCGGAATCGATTACGTGGTGCATGCCGCGGCCCTGAAACAAGTGCCGGCGGCGGAATACAACCCCACTGAATGCATTCGTACCAACGTCAACGGCGCGGAAAACATCATCGCCGCTGCCATCGACAACGGCGTGAAAAAAGTCGTCGCATTGTCTACTGACAAGGCCGCCAGCCCGATCAACCTGTACGGCGCGACCAAGCTGCTGTCGGACAAGCTGTTCGTGGCCGCCAACAACATTGCCGGCGAACAGCAGACTCGCTTTGCCGTGGTCCGCTACGGCAACGTCGCTGGCTCGCGCGGTTCGGTGGTGCCGTTCTTCAGCAAACTGATTGCCGAGGGCGCCCAGGAGCTGCCGATCACCGATGAGCGCATGACGCGTTTCTGGATCACCCTCGATCACGGTGTGAAGTTTGTGCTCGATAGTTTTGCCCGCATGCACGGTGGTGAAGTGTTTGTGCCGAAGATCCCGTCGATTCGCATCGTCGATCTGGCGCGGGGCATGGCTGAGCATTTGCCGCATAAAAACGTCGGTATTCGTCCAGGGGAAAAACTCCATGAGCTGATGGTCCCGCTGGATGACGCGCGTATGACCCTGGAGTTCGATGATCACTACACCATTCAGCCGTCGATCCGCTTCACCAGCGTCGACGTGGATTTTGCCGTCGACAAACTGGGCGAGCAGGGCAAGCCTGTGAGCGAGGATTTCGAGTACCGCTCCGACACCAACCCGCACTTCCTGTCGGTAGGCCAGATCGCAGATCTGCACGCGGAGCTGTCGGCATGATTCCCTACGGTCGGCAAAGCCTCGATCAGGCAGACATCGATGCGGTGGTCGCCGTGTTGCAGTCCGACTGGCTGACACAAGGGCCGACCATTGAACGCTTCGAACAGGCCATGGCCGAGCGTTGTCAGGCCGATTTTGCGGTGGCAGTGTGCAATGCCACGGCGGCGCTGCACATTGCCTGCCTGGCGGCAGGGCTTGGTCCGGGTGATCGCTTGTGGACGACGCCGAACACTTTTCTGGCGTCGGCCAACTGCGGCCGCTACTGCGGCGCTGACGTCGACTTCGTGGATATCGATCCGCTGACCTGGAACCTCGACGCCTACACCCTGGCGGCGAAGCTCGAAGCTGCCGAGCGCGAAGGCACGCTGCCGAAGGTTCTGGTGGCCGTGGCGTTTTCCGGTCAAAGCTGCGACATGCGCATGATCGCCGAGTTGGCCGAACGCTATGGCTTTACGGTGATCGAGGATGCGTCCCACGCGGTCG
The DNA here is from genome assembly GCF_044760065.1 of Pseudomonas sp. NPDC098740. Classification (NCBI taxonomy): domain Bacteria; kingdom Pseudomonadati; phylum Pseudomonadota; class Gammaproteobacteria; order Pseudomonadales; family Pseudomonadaceae; genus Pseudomonas; species Pseudomonas sp. NPDC098740. Next base: position 246,749 of record NZ_JBIWAM010000006.1, read on the forward strand.
GCGCATCCTATGCCGGGCGTCCGGTGGGCTGCGGCGAATTTGCGGCGATGACGGTATTCAGTTTTCACCCGGTGAAGATCATCACCAGTGCCGAGGGCGGCATGGTCCTGACTAACCGCCCGGAACTGGCCGAACGCTTGCAGCGCTTGCGCAGCCACGGCATGACCCGCGATCCGCAGCAGATGACCGAATCCAGTCACGGTCCTTGGTACTACCAGCAAGTGGAATTGGGCTTCAACTACCGGATCACTGATCTGCAAGCGGCGCTCGGTCTGTCACAACTGAATAAGCTCGATGACTTCATCGAGCGTCGTCGCGAGCTGGCGGCGCGTTATGAGCGGTTGCTGGCGTACTTGCCGCTGACTTTGCCCAGCGCGCAGCCAGAGGCCGAGTCGGCGTGGCATCTGTACGTGGTGCGCTTGCAGCCGGAGCGGATCAACCTCAGCCATCGACAGGTGTTCGAAGGCTTGCGAGCGGCCGGGGTGGGTGTGAACCTGCACTATATTCCGCTGCACTTGCAGCCGTACTATCGCGACCTGGGTTTTGCCGAGGGGGATTTTCCCCAGGCCGAACGTTATTACGCCGAGGCCATCAGCCTGCCGCTGTTTCCTCTGCTGAGCGATGAACAACAGGACTATGTGGTCGAGCAATTGCGACGACTGATTCTTGAGGCATAGTGACTTGAGGAATAGTGACTTGAGGAGTAGTGACTCTTGAGCTGTGTTGCGATCATCCCGGCCCGCGGTGGCAGCAAGCGAATCCCGCGCAAGAACCTCAAGCCGTTCGACGGCGTGCCGATGATCGTCCGTTCGATTCGCAAGGCGCAGGAGTCGAATCTGTTCGACCAGGTGATCGTCAGCACCGACGATGAAGAGATCGCCGAGGTCGCACGGGCCAATGGGGCTCAAGTGCCGTTCATGCGGCCCGCGGCGCTTGCCGACGATTTCACCGGGACCGCAGCGGTGATCGTGCATGCCTTGAAGCAATTGCCAGCGTTCGACTATGCCTGCTGCATCTACGCGACGGCGCCGTTGTTGCAGGCGCGTTATCTGCGTCAGGGGCGTGAATTGCTCGTGCAGCGTCCGGACAAGTCTTTCGCGTTTTCAGTCGCCGGTTTTGGCTTCCCGGTGCAACGGGCCTTGACCCTCGACGAACAGGGCGCCTTGACCTCGCTCTACCCGGAATTTCGCGATACCCGTTCGCAGGATTTGGCCGAAGCTTTTCAAGATGCAGGCCAGTTCTACTGGGGGCGTAGCGAAGCCTGGTTGCGTGGCGATGTGCTGTTCTCGCCGGCGAGCCTGCCGGTGATTCTGCCACGGCATCTGGTGCAGGACATCGACACGCTTGAGGACTGGAAGCGTGCCGAATACCTCTACGCCGCCTTGAAGGCGGGTGGTGAACTGCAATGAGAGTGCTGATCCGCGCTGATGCATCGCCGATCATTGGCAGCGGCCATATCGCCCGCTGCCTGACCCTGGCCAGGATGTTGCGCAAGCAGGGCTCGCATGTTGCCTTCGCGTGTCGTCTGTTGCCGGGGCATCGGCTGAACAGTCTGCGGGCCGAGGGTTTCGAGACTTTCGCGCTGCCGGAGCGCTATCCCGATGAAGACCCACAGCAGGCCATCGAGTCGATGCTGCCGTGGCAAGCGGACATCGCTGCGCTGGGGCAAGCACTGGAAAGTCATCCAGCTTTCGACTGGATCATCGCCGACCACTATGGCCTCGATCATCATTGGCAGACTGCCGCGCGCCGCTGGGCTCCAAGAATTGCGGCGGTGGATGATTTGGCCACTCGGCAATACAGCGTCGATCTGCTGCTCAATCAAAATCTGTCGGGCACGCCAGAGGCTTATGTCTCACTGCTGACGCCCGATTGCCAGACTTTGCTCGGCCCACGGTTTGCCCTGCTGCGCGATGAGTTCTGTTGCCCGGCGATCGAGATCAAACCTCGAGCCAGGCGCGTACTGGTGAACTTTGGCGGTTTCGATGCGGCCATGCAGACCCATCACGCGATGTTGGCGCTGGCGGACTTCCATGAGCTGGAAATCGATTTCGTGGCGGGTGCCGACAATCCCGCCTTGGAGCAGATGCAGGGTTTGGTGGACTATCGTCCGAACTGGCGTTTGCACAGTTTTGTCAGCGACTTCTACCGGCTGATGACCGAGGTCGATCTGTTCATTGGTGCCGGTGGCGGTACCAGCTGGGAGCGGGCGGCCATGGGGCTGCCAACGATCTGCATTGCGGTCTCGAATAATCAGCAGGCCAACGGCGAGGTGATGGCGACCTCGGGTGCTCATGTGTTCCTGGGCAGCCGCGAGCAGGTCAGCGTCGAGCAGTTGCGCCAGACCATCGGTTTTGTCGTGGGCAATCAGGGGATTCGTCAGAGTCTGGCCGAACGTTCGCGGCAGTTGGTCGATGGCCGTGGGGCGCAGCGTGTGGCGGCGGCGCTGGCGGGGGCGGTGTTGCAGGTTCGTCAGGCCACGCAGGACGATGCGCAATTGTTGTTCGACGGGCGCAATGCCGAGGCGGTACGGCGCTGGTCGCTGGACACCCACGTCATCGACTGGCAGCGACATCAGGCCTGGCTGGCCGCGAGCCTGAGCAACCCGCGGCGGTTGCTGTTGATCGCCGAGGCAGATGATGGCCCGGTCGGTGTGCTGCGTTATGACCTTGACGATGCTCGTGCCGAAGTCTCGATTTACTTGTTCGAAAGCCGAATCGGCCTGGGCTGGGGCAGGGCGCTGCTGGCGCGGGGCGAAGCCTTCGTCACCGCTCATTGGTCGTCACTGGAAGCCATCACTGCTCAGGTGCTGCCGGCCAACCAAGCGTCGCTGAAAGTTTTCCGCGAGGCAGGTTTCACTCAGAGTGCTTGTGCGTTCACACGCGATTTAAAGGATCACCCATGACCAGTTTCAAGATCGGCAACCGCTCGATCGGTGCCGATGCGCCGCCGTTCATCATTGCCGAAATGAGCGGCAACCATAACCAGTCGCTGGAGGTGGCGCTGCAAATCGTCGAAGCCGCGGCCCAGGCCGGCGCGCACGCCTTGAAGCTGCAAACCTATACCGCCGAGACCATGACGCTGGACCTGTCCGAAGGCGAGTTCTTCATCAAGGATCCCAACAGCTTGTGGGCCGGTTCTTCGCTGTACGCGCTGTACGAGAAGGCCCATACGCCATGGGAATGGCACGCGCCGATTTTCGCTCGGGCTAAAGAGCTGGGCATGCTGGCGTTCTCCACACCATTCGATGACACCGCCGTGGACTTCCTCGAAAGCCTGGACGTGCCGGCCTACAAGATCGCCAGTTTCGAGAACACCGATCTGCCGTTGATCCGGCGGGTCGCTGCCACCGGCAAGCCGCTGATCATCTCCACCGGCATGGCCAGCATCGCCGAGCTCGATGAAACCGTGCGTGCAGCCCGTGAGGCCGGTTGCAAGGACCTGGTGTTGCTCAAGTGCACCAGCACGTACCCGGCGACGCCAGCCAACAGTAATGTGCGCACCATCCCTCATCTGCGCGAGTTATTTGGCTGTGAAGTCGGTTTGTCCGATCATTCGATGGGCGTCGGCGTGTCCGTCGCTGCGGTTGCGCTGGGGGCGACGGTGGTGGAAAAACACTTCACCCTTGACCGTGCCGCCGGTGGCGTGGACGCCAGTTTCTCCCTGGAACCAGCCGAACTCGCCAGCCTGGTGATCGAAACCGAACGCGCCTGGCAGGCCATGGGCCAAGTGCATTACGGCGTGACCGAGGCCGAGCGCAAGTCTCTGGTATACCGTCGTTCGTTGTACGTCACTCAGGACATGGTTGCCGGTGAGCCTTTCACCGTCGCCAATCTGCGGGCCATCCGGCCTGGCTTGGGGCTGGCTCCCAAACACGCTGAAACCCTTCTGGGCCGCCGCGCCCGCCAGGCCATCAAGCGCGGAACGCCGCTGGACTGGTCGCTGGTCGAATAATCCCTTGTGGGGCTGATTCGGCAAAATAGCGTGACCTGCGAGTCATAACGCGCATCTTCACTGTATTGTATAAAAAGGGGAGATGGCGCCTGGACTGTTTTTAGCCCAGTGATGGCCTTCTATTCTTCCCGCTGTCACCCGTTGAGGGCGACGTTATTCGTTGTTTGTCGGCGCCCCTCGAATCCTTGCGAGCGGTGGTATTGGGCTGTTTATTATTGGGAAGCCGTAATGATTGGCATAAAGAGCATTGCGAGCTACGTTCCTGTAGCCGGCGTGGACAATTACGCACAAGGTGCAAAATTCGAAAAGGATGAAGAGTTCATCCTGGGCAAGATCGGTTCGGCTTTCCTGCCGCGTAAAGATGCAGGGCAAGAAACTTCGGACCTGTGTGTCGAAGCAGTCAACGCGCTGTTCGCCAACAATCCAGAATTGAAGCGCGAAGCCATCGACGTGCTGATCGTCGTTACCCAGAACGGTGACGAAGAAGGTCTGCCACACACCGCCGCCATCGTTCAGGACAAACTGGGCCTGCCGACGACCGTGGCTGCATTCGACATTTCCCTGGGCTGCTCCGGTTACGTCTACGGCATCTACGCCATCAAAGGCTTCATGGAAGCCGCGGGGCTGAAGAATGGCTTGCTGGTGACCGCCGATCCATACTCCAAGATCGTCGACCCGGAAGACCGCAACACCACCATGCTTTTCGGCGATGCCGCCACCGCCACCTGGATGGCCGAAGATGCGCCATGGCAGTTGGGCAAGGCCAAGTTCGGCACCGACGGTTCCGGCGCGCCGCACCTGAAGGTTTCCGACGGGGTGTTCTTCATGAACGGCCGTCAGGTCTTCAACTTCGCGCTGCTCAAAGTGCCGGCGCATTTGCATGAATTGCTCGCTGACTCGGGGCTGACGGCTGACGACATCGATGCCTTCTGCATTCACCAGGGCAGCGCGGCGATTGTCGACGCCGTGGCGCGGCGTTTCGAGGGCGAGCCCGAGAAGTTCATCAAGGACATGGTCGAGACCGGTAATACCGTGTCGTCGAGCATTCCGTTGCTGCTGGAAAAACATGTGCTCGATTCCAAGTGGAAGCGTGTGGCACTCAGCGGTTTCGGTGTTGGTTTGTCTTGGGGGTCGGCGATCATCTATCGTCCTTGAACCTCGGCTCTTTAGTCAAAGAAAGCCAGGCAAAAAAAAGCGTTCAAGGTGTAACCTTGAACGCTATTTTTTTGCCCGAATGAAAAGCGAGGCTGCATGAGCGAGTTCTTTGAGCGCAACGCCGAGGTCATACAGCGCCGCTGGCCGCTGCTGTCTGCGCGCTTGCTGGTTGAAGACGCGAGCCTGTTGCAGGCCGATCTGGTCGAAGGCCTGGGCTCGACGTTGAGCATCAACGGCATTCAATTGACCAGTCGCCATGACCGCAATCGCGAGGCCAGGCTTCAGGCCGACAGTCTGCCCGACAGTCCGGTGGTGCATGTCTACGGCACCGGATTGGGCGATCTGCAGATGGAGCTACTGCAGCGCGTCGGGCTTGAACGTTTATACGTACACATCCTCAACGGCGCGGTATTTGCGTTGGTGCTGCAATTGCTCGATCAGCAGCAGTGGCTCAGCGATCCGCGGGTCGAGCTGTTGTATGCCGGTGATCTGGCGGAAATCCAGCTGCCGTTCTTTGCCTTGCCGTCCGAGCTGGTGCTGGCCGATGGCTTCAATGCCAAGATCCGCGATCGCCTGATCAGCGAAACTCACCTGACCTTTAACAACCGTGAGTTCGACCCTCAGGCTCCCGACATCGTCGAGCGCTTGCAGGCTAGCCTGGAGCTGGTGCAGACCGATCGCGATGTGACCGAGTTGTTCGGTTCGCGCAAAGGGCAGGAGGTGTTCGTCATTGCCACGGGCCCGAGCCTTGAACAGCACTTCGAGACCTTGCACACGATTCGCAATCAGGCCGAGCGGCCGTTGTTCATCTGTGTCGATACGGCCTACCGACCGCTGCTCAATCACGGGATCCGCCCCGATGTGGTGGTCAGCATCGACCAGCGTATTTCGGCCCGCCACCTGCCGTCCGAAGGCACCGCCGATATTACCCTGGTGTATATGCCCATGGTCGACCCTCAGGTGCTGGCGGCCTGGCAAGGGCCGCGATATGCCGGTTATTCCGCCAGCCCGATCTACCAACAATTGCGTCGGCAATGGCCCAAGGGTGAGCTGTATGTCGGCGGCAGTGTGATTCATCCGGCAGTGGACCTGGCGGTGAAGATGGGCGCGGCGCAGATCACCCTGTTCGGTGCCGACTTCGCCTTTCCCAACAACAAGACCCACGCGGGCTGGAACGATGGCGACCTGGGGCCGCAACTGGGCGCCGCCAAACACTGGGTGCTCGATGGTAACGGTCAACGCATCAAGACCCAGCTCAATTTTCGCAGTTATCTATGTGAGCTGGAGCGCTTTATCGCAGGGCATCCTCAGGTGCGCTTCTATAACAGCAGCCGGGCAGGGGCGATGATCGCCGGTACGGCTTTTCATCCGGAGTTGGCGTCATGATTGGGCTTGAATCCTTTGTCGTCGACTCAGAGCAATGCGCGGCATTGTTCCGTTTGGGGCGTGATGTAGAAGCCGGGCTGGCGATGATCGAGCTGATGGGGGCCGTGCAACCGTCCTTTGATCTGACGCTGCAGGTTACGCAGCAGCAGTGGGTATTGTTGCTCGGCCAGATACTCGAGTGTCAGGAGGCGCAGAACTGGCTGGCACTGGCGGACTATCTGGAATACGAACTGGTCCAGTTGCTGCGCGACAGTCTGTCCATTTAAACAATTTCTCTTCTGCCGGTGCCGGCGAGTCCTCGCCAATCTGTCACCGGCATTTCCCTGACGTCATTTTTTCGCTGCGCTCACGCTGGCAAACCCTTGAATTACGGGGGGGGTGGCAACGTGATGGCAAATTTTTTTGAAAATCCCCTAAAGCAAGTTGCAATCCCGACGATAACTATTACGAAGGTTCTCTAGGCCATACCCGGCGGTTGCCAGGGCCGGAAGCCGCAGTACCCAACCAACGAGGAATTCGTCATGGCTTTAACAGTAAACACTAACGTTACATCGTTGAACGTTCAGAAAAACCTGAACCGTGCTTCCGACGCTCTGTCGACTTCGATGACTCGCCTGTCTTCCGGTCTGAAAATCAACAGCGCTAAAGACGACGCCGCGGGCCTGCAAATCGCTACCCGTATGACTTCGCAGATCCGTGGTCAGACCATGGCTATAAAAAACGCCAACGACGGTATCTCGATCGCTCAGACCGCTGAAGGCGCGATGCAAGAATCGACTAACATTCTGCAGCGTATGCGTGAACTGGCTGTTCAATCGCGAAACGACTCGAACGGCACTGCTGACCGTGCTGCTCTGAACAAAGAATTCGCTTCGATGTCGGACGAGCTGACTCGTATCGCCAAGTCGACCAACCTGAACGGCAAAAACCTGATCGACGGCACCGCTGGCACCATGACCTTCCAGGTGGGCTCCAACACCGGCGCTACCAACCAGATCACTTTGACCTTGGCCAGCGGCTTCGACGCAGTGACCCTGTCGGTTGACAAGGCTACCGTTCAGATCACTGGTGACAGCTCGGGTACCGCTGAAGCTTCGATGAACAACGCGCTGACCAAAATCGACGCCGCTCTGGCCACGATCAACTCCAGCCGTGCTGACCTCGGTGCTGCACAAAACCGTCTGACCAGCACCATCTCCAACCTGCAGAACATCAACGAAAACGCCAGTGCTGCACTGGGTCGCGTACAAGATACCGACTTCGCTTCTGAAACTGCACAGCTGACCAAGCAACAAACTCTGCAGCAAGCTTCCACCGCAATTCTGGCCCAGGCCAACCAACTGCCATCCGCTGTACTGAAACTGCTTCAGTAATAGCTGGATGAGTTTTGGCGAGGGAGTGCGCACGTCGCGCTCCTTCGCTTTTTACTTTAAGAGGTGATGGACATGGATATGAGCGTCAAGCTGAACTTGTCTTATCCTGCGGCCAAGCAGGCGACGACTGTTGCCGATAAGCATGCGGAAAAGCCTCGAGCGGTAGTTGCTCCAGTAACTGCCGTCAAGGACGAAGGTAAGAGCGAACAGACCGAGCAGGACAAACTGAAGGTAGCTGTTCAGGAAATTGAAAAGTTCGTTCAGTCGGTCAAGCGCAATCTGGAATTCTCGATCGACGAGCCTTCGGGCAAAGTGGTCGTCAAAGTCATTGCCAGCGAATCCGGTGAGGTGATCCGTCAGATCCCCAACGAAGAAGTCCTGAAACTGGCCAATAGTTTGAATGATGCAAGCAGCCTGTTGTTCAGCGCTAAAGTCTGACAACTGGCACGAATTTTGTTGCTATGTTCTTTTGGGCGTTGTAGTGGTCAAAAGGCCGGCGACACACTGAAGGGAGTTTCACATGGCAAGTCCAATTCTACCGGGCACAGGTTTAGGTTCCGGCCTTGATACTGGTGCTATCGTCAAAGCCTTGGTGAACGCCGATAAAGCGGCCAAGCAAGGTCAGATCGATCGTGGAGCCGCGACGAATACGTCGAGCATTTCCGGGATTGGTACCTTGAAGTCGCTGTTGGCGACGTTCCAGAAAACCCTCACCGACCTGGGGAGCACCACAAGCCCTCAGTTCACCGGTTTTGCGGCAACGTCCTCCGACCTCAAAGTGTTGACCGCCACGTCCAGTAACGCGGCTGTTTCCGGTAGCTATGTAGTGGACGTCACCAAGCTTGCGACCTCGTCGAAGGTTGCCAGCGCGGCATTTTCCGGTGGTACAACCAGTGCGATCCCGGCGGGTACGCTGACCATCACCCAGAATGGCAAAAGCTACCCGGTCACAGTGGGTGCAGGTGCGACGCTGCAATCGGTGCGCGACTCGATCAACACCCAATATCAGTCCAGTGGTTTGAGCGCCAACATCGTGACCGACAGCTTTGGCTCGCGGCTGGTGCTGGGTTCCACGACCACGGGCGCAGGTTCCGATATTTCGGCCAGCGGTATCGCGGGTCTGGAAATCGACGGCTCGGTCAAAATGGCTGCTACGCCAACCGCCACCTCCTCGGGCGCCATCGGCGAGCTGGCTCAGGATGCGGTGTTCACCGTCGATGGACTGTCGCTGACCAGTAAATCGAATACGGTCGACAAGTCGATTTCGGGGTTGACCCTGAACCTGCTGGCAGTCGGCAAATCGACCGTCAACGTCGCGTCCAACAATGACGGACTGAAGGCGTCGATCCAGAAGTTCGTCGATGCGTACAACGCCGTCGCCAACGCTGTGACTTCTTTGACCAAGCCTTCCCTGGACGACGATGGCAACCCGACTATTGCCGGCCCGCTGACGGGTGACCCGTTGCCGCGTTCGATCCTTGATGCCCTGCGCGGGCCTCTGTCCCAGACGGGTGCCGGGGACAAGCTCACTGTGCTGTCGCAGCTGGGGATTACCACTAACCAGAAGACTGGCGCTCTGGATTTCGATTCAACGAAATTCACTGCTGCCATGAATGATAAAAAACTGGGTGGTGAAGTTCAGACGCTGTTTACCGGAACCAATGGTCTGATTGAGCGCATGAACAATGCGATCAAACCATTTACCACATCGAAACTGGTCAATGGCCAAAGCGTCGACTCCATTCTGGATGCGCGCTCCAAGGCACTGGATGTGACCAAGAAGCGTCTGACCAATGATCAGGCCGCCCTGGACCGCCGAATCGAGACCCTGACCGCGGTACTGACCAAAAAGTACAACGACATGGATACTCTGGTCGGCAAGCTGAAAGCGACAGCCAGTAACATCACGTCGATGTTCGAAGCGATGACTGCGCAACAGAAGAACTCGTAGCACTCACAGTGCCAAAAGCCCGGCAGCGTTTTCACGCTCCGGGCTTTTTGTTTTTGAATCTAAAGTTTTTTGACGCGTCGTCGATACACTGGTTATACGAACCACAGATTTCTGATGAGGTACAACATGAATCCAATGTTAGCCCTTCGCCAATACCAGAAGATTGGCGCTCAGGCGCAAACGTCCGAAGCCAGCCCTCATCGTCTGGTGCAGATGCTGATGGAGGGTGGACTGGATCGTATTGCGCAGGCCAAAGGCGCGATGGAGCGCAAGGACATCGCCAATAAAGGCGTTCTGATCGGCAAGGCCATCGGCATTGTCGGTGGACTGCGTGAAGGTCTGGATCTGGAAAACCAGGCCGAGTCAGTGGGTGAGCTGGATAACCTCTACACCTACATGATGAAGCGTCTGGCCGAAGCCAACATCAAGACAGATCCAAAGATTCTCGACGAAGTCGCCGATCTGCTTCGCACCGTCAAAGACGGCTGGGATGCTATCGCCGCGCCGGGTCCGCAGTTTTAAGGAGATCACCATGAGTCTTGTATTGCAGCGAATCGAACAAACCCGTGAAGGCCTGGTCGGTGCTTTGGCCGAGCGTAACTGGGAAGCCATTGGTGAGTTGGACCTGGCTTGCCGTTCCTGCATGGAAGACGTCTTGAGTGAAGCTTCGGTGGACGAGGCCGCGTTGCGCGATAACCTTGAGGAGTTGCTGGGGGTGTATAAACAGCTTCTGGAGGCGGCGACAGGGGAGAGGCAAGCGATAGTGGATGAGATGTCGCAGATCCACCAAGCACAGAGCGCGGCAAAGGTTTACCATCTGTTTGGTTGATTAACCGTCAGTTAATATAAACATAGTGCGCCATAAATTTGACTGTGCACGGTTTTTTGACTTAACTAGTGGCTGGTTGAACATTTCAGGCGTCTACAGGCATCAACGTGTCTGCAAGCGTCTAGCTTGCCCCCTCATTTCGGGCATTGAGTTGACTAGGGAAGTTGCTATTGCATGTGGCGTGAAACCAAAATTCTGCTGATTGATGACGATAGCGTCCGCCGTCGCGACTTGGCGGTGATATTAAATTTTCTTGGCGAAGAAAATTTACCCTGCGGTAGCCATGACTGGCAGCAGGCTGTCGGCTCATTGTCGTCAAGTCGCGAAGTAATCTGTGTCCTCATCGGGACGGTCAATGCGCCTGGCGTACTCGTGGGCTTGTTAAAGACACTCTCAACCTGGGATGAGTTCCTTCCGGTTTTGTTAATGGGCGATAATTCTTCCGTTGACTTGCCAGAAGACCAGCGTCGCCGAGTGCTTTCGACCCTCGAAATGCCACCCAGCTACAGCAAGTTGCTCGACTCCCTGCACCGTGCCCAGGTCTATCGCGAGATGTACGACCAGGCCCGCGAGCGCGGCCGTCACCGTGAACCCAATCTTTTCCGCAGTCTTGTCGGCACCAGTCGGGCGATTCAACACGTCCGTCAGATGATGCAGCAAGTCGCCGACACCGACGCCAGTGTGCTGATCCTCGGTGAGTCCGGGACCGGCAAGGAAGTGGTCGCGCGCAACCTGCACTATCACTCCAAGCGTCGTGACGCGCCGTTCGTACCGGTCAACTGCGGGGCGATCCCGGCCGAGTTGCTGGAAAGCGAACTGTTTGGCCACGAGAAGGGCGCCTTCACCGGGGCAATCACCAGCCGCGCCGGGCGTTTCGAACTGGCCAATGGCGGCACGCTGTTCCTCGATGAAATCGGCGACATGCCGCTGCCGATGCAGGTCAAGTTGCTGCGCGTATTGCAGGAACGCACCTTCGAGCGCGTGGGCAGCAACAAGACCCAAAGCGTCGATGTGCGGATCATCGCGGCAACCCACAAGAATCTCGAAAGCATGATCGAGATCGGTACCTTCCGCGAAGACTTGTACTACCGCCTGAACGTGTTCCCGATCGAAATGGCGCCACTGCGCGAGCGTGTCGAAGACATTCCGCTGCTGATGAACGAGTTGATCTCGCGCATGGAGCACGAGAAGCGTGGGTCGATCCGTTTCAATTCCGCGGCGATCATGTCGCTGTGCCGCCACGGCTGGCCGGGCAACGTCCGCGAGCTCGCCAACCTGGTGGAGCGCATGGCGATCATGCACCCGTACGGGGTGATCGGCGTGGTCGAACTGCCGAAAAAGTTCCGTTACGTCGATGACGAAGACGAGCAACTGGTCGACAGCTTGCGCAGCGATCTTGAAGAGCGCGTGGCCATCAACGGTCATACTCCGGACTTCTCTGCCGGCGCCATGCTGCCGCCGGAAGGTCTGGACCTGAAGGACTACCTCGGTGGTCTGGAGCAGGGGCTGATTCAGCAGGCGCTGGATGATGCCAATGGCATCGTGGCGCGCGCGGCAGAGCGGCTGCGTATTCGTCGCACCACGCTGGTGGAAAAGATGCGCAAGTACGGTATGAGCCGTCGTGACGGTGATGAACAGGCAGATGATTGACGCCTGTTTTTCAAGTCCTTCATTTGTAGGCGGTTTTTTTTAGGCACGGGTATTGCTACATCCCTCGCAACGTTCCGTTTAACTGACGGTCAGCCAAGCGAGAGAGCACGATGCCCCAAGCCGCCCAGATGTCTCCTGTCCCTGACGCTTCGGGACAACCGTCGTCCGTAGAGCAGGCGAGCCGGCTTGGCCTTGAGCAGGCGTTTGCACTGTTCAACCAGATGTCGAGCCAATTGACCGATTCCTACAGCATGCTCGAAGCCCGGGTCACCGAGCTCAAGGGTGAACTGGCAGTGGTCAGCGCTCAGCGCATGCAGGAACTGGCGGAAAAAGAACGCCTGGCCAACCGGCTGCAAAACCTCCTCGACCTGTTGCCCGGCGGCGTCATCGTCATCGACGCCCAAGGCATCGTGCGCGAAGCCAACCCCGCTGCTTGCGAGCTGCTCGGTCTGCCCCTTGAAGGCGAGTTGTGGCGTCATGTCATTGCCCGCTGCTTTGCGCCCCGTGAAGACGACGGTCACGAAATCTCGCTCAAGGACGGTCGGCGTTTGTCGATCTCCACTCGCTCGCTGGATGCCGAGCCCGGTCAGTTGGTGTTGCTCAACGACCTGACTGAAACCCGTCATCTGCAAGATCAGTTGGCCCGCCACGAACGTCTGTCGTCCCTCGGCCGAATGGTCGCTTCGCTGGCTCATCAGATTCGTACCCCCTTGTCCGCCGCCTTGCTCTACGCCAGTCATTTGACTGAGCAGGCGTTGCCGGTCGAGACCCAGCAACGTTTTGCCGGGCGCCTGAAAGAGCGTCTGCATGAGTTGGAGCATCAGGTTCGCGACATGCTGGTGTTTGCTCGCGGCGAGCTGCCGCTGACCGATCGCGTCACGCCCAAAATGTTGATGCAGTCGCTGCAGGCGGCAGCACTGACCCATGTGCAGGACCTGCCGATTCGCTGGCAGTGCGACAGTCACGCAGGTGAATTGCTGTGCAATCGCGACACCCTGGTCGGGGCGATCCTGAACCTGATCGAGAACGCCATCCAGGCCAGTGGCGGTGACGTCCGCTTGAAGGTCCACCTCTATACCCGTGACAACAACCTGCGCGTATCTGTCAGTGACAGCGGCAGTGGCATCGACACGAAAGTGCTGGCACGACTCGGCGAGCCGTTTTTTACCACTAAAACCACCGGAACCGGCCTCGGCCTGACCGTGGTCAAGGCAGTGACGCGTGCTCATCAAGGAGAATTGCAGCTGCGCTCGCGGCTCGGTCGCGGCACGGTCGCGCAGGTGATCCTGCCACTTTTTTCTGGTGAAAAGCCCAGCGCTCAGGGAGCGGAGTGAAGGACATGGCAATCAAGGTTTTACTGGTCGAGGATGACCGCGCGCTACGCGAAGCACTGGCGGATACGCTGCTGCTCGCGGGGCATGACTACACGGCGGTAGGCTCGGCGGAAGAAGCGCTGGCAGCGGTCGGTGCCGAGGCGTTCAACCTGGTGCTGAGTGACGTCAACATGCCGGGCATGGACGGCCATCAACTGCTCGGATTGCTGCGCACTCGTCAGCCGCAGCTGCCGGTGTTGCTGATGACGGCTCACGGCGCCGTGGAGCGGGCAGTCGATGCGATGCGCCAGGGCGCGGCGGATTACCTGGTCAAGCCATTCGAGCCCAAAGCCTTGCTCGATCTGGTGGCGCGTCATGCGTTGGGCAGTCTCGGTGCGACCGAGGGCGAGGGGCCTGTAGCGTTCGAGCCGGCCAGTGCGCAATTGCTGGAACTGGCCGCGCGGGTGGCGCGCAGTGATTCCACGGTGTTGATCTCCGGTGAGTCAGGGACCGGCAAGGAAGTGCTGGCGCGTTACATCCATCAGCACTCTCACCGCGCCAGTCAGCCGTTCATTGCGATCAACTGTGCAGCGATCCCGGACAATATGCTCGAAGCCACCTTGTTCGGTCACGAAAAGGGTTCGTTCACTGGCGCCATCGCAGCGCAGGCCGGCAAGTTCGAGCAAGCTGATGGCGGCACGATCCTGCTCGATGAAATCTCCGAAATGCCCCTGGGCCTTCAGGCCAAGTTACTGCGGGTATTGCAGGAGCGCGAAGTCGAGCGAGTCGGCGCACGCAAGCCGATCACGCTGGACATTCGAGTGGTCGCCACCACCAACCGTGACCTGGCCGGTGAAGTGGCAGCGGGGCGTTTTCGTGAAGACCTTTACTATCGCCTGTCGGTGTTTCCGCTGGCCTGGCGTCCGTTGCGCGAACGTACCGCCGACATCCTGCCATTGGCCGAGCGTCTTCTCGCCAAGTACGTCAATAAAATGAAGCATGCCGCGGCAAGGCTGTCGCCTGAGGCTCAGGCGTGCCTGGTCGGTTATCCGTGGCCGGGTAATGTGCGTGAACTGGATAACGCGATTCAGCGGGCGTTGATCCTGCAGCAGGGCGGATTGATACAGCCTCAGGATTTCTGTCTGGCCGGGCCGGTCGCTTGTGCGCCGTTGCCAGCCTTGGCGCCAACGTCCGTGCGAACCGTGGAGGTCGAATTCGAGTCGGCCGGGGCGCTGGGTGATGACCTGCGTCGCCGTGAGTTCCAGATGATCATCGACACCTTGCGCTCCGAGCGCGGTCGTCGCAAAGAGGCCGCCGAGCGCTTGGGCATCAGCCCGCGCACCCTGCGTTACAAGCTGGCGCAGATGCGTGATGCCGGAATGGACGTGGAAGCTTATTTGTTCGCCACCTGATTCCATTTGGTAGCAGCCTGCGTCCGGCTGCGCAGCAGTCGTGAAATCAGTCGGCGCGGTGTTTCAGAAAGACCGAGTGTTCAGGTTTTACGACTGCTACGCAGCCGGACGCAGGCTTCGCCAGCTGCTACGGATCGCGTTCCGCTTCTCGGGACGGCTTTTGTTTAGAGCGACCACGGAGCTGGCACCCTTGTTGCTAACACCTCACTACCCGCCGAGTGAGTGTCAAAAAAATCGCGGGTCGCCAAAGACGTAGCTCGTCAAAGAGAGAAACCATGAGCCAAGGTATTGAATTCAATCGATTGATGCTGGACATGCGCTCCATGCAAATGGATGCCATGTCTGCGTCGAAATCGACTGCCGCTGTTCCTGAAATGGGTGGCAGCAGCTTTTCCGACATGCTCGGTCAGGCCGTCAATAAAGTGAACGACACCCAGCAGGCGTCCAGTCAGTTGGCCAGTGCCTTCGAGATTGGCAAAAGTGGCGTCGACCTGACGGACGTGATGATTTCCTCGCAGAAGGCCAGCGTGTCTTTTCAAGCGTTGACCCAAGTACGCAACAAGCTGGTTCAGGCATACCAAGACATCATGCAGATGCCGGTTTAAGGACGAATTGAGTCATGGCAGAAGCAGTCGCCGATAATGTTCCGGCCAAGGCCACTCCAATAGACGGCAAGCCGCCGCTGTTCGGGTTGTCCTTCCTGGAAAACCTCTCCGAGATGACCATGTTGCGTCAGGTAGGCCTGTTGGTCGGCCTGGCTGCGAGCGTGGCGATTGGCTTTGCCGTGGTGTTGTGGTCCCAGCAGCCGGACTACCGGCCTCTGTACGGCAGTCTTGCCGGTATGGACGCCAAACAGGTCATGGATACCCTGGCCGCAGCCGACATTCCCTATACCGTTGAACCGAACTCCGGTGCCTTGCTGGTCAAGGCCGATGACCTGTCCCGTGCGCGAATCAAACTCGCGGGCGCTGGTGTCACTCCCACCGACGGCAACATCGGTTTTGAAATTCTCGACAAGGACCAGGGCCTGGGCACCAGCCAGTTCATGGAAGCGACCCGTTATCGTCGTGGTCTCGAAGGCGAACTGGCTCGCACCATCTCCAGCCTGAACAACGTCAAGGGTGCCCGCGTGCACCTGGCGATTCCAAAAAGTTCGGTGTTCGTGCGCGACGAGCGCAAGCCGAGCGCTTCGATTCTGGTGGAACTGTACTCCGGCCGCTCGCTGGAGCCTGGTCAAGTGCTGGCGATCATCAACCTGGTGGCCACCAGCGTTCCCGAACTCAGCAAATCCCAGATCACTGTCGTCGACCAGAAGGGCAACCTGCTGTCGGATCAGGCGGAAAATTCCGAACTGACCATGGCCGGCAAGCAATTCGATTACAGTCGTCGCATGGAAAGCATGCTGACCCAGCGCGTGCACAACATTCTGCAACCGGTGCTGGGCAACGATCGCTATAAAGCCGAAGTCTCGGCCGATGTGGATTTCAGCGCTGTCGAGTCGACCTCCGAGCAATTCAACCCGGACCAACCGGCGTTGCGCAGCGAGCAGTCGGTCAACGAACAACGTACCGCCAGCAATGGCCCACAAGGTGTGCCGGGCGCTTTGAGCAACCAGCCACCCGCGCCAGCTTCTGCGCCGCAAACCACCGGTGGCGCTACCGCGTCGGCCGGCATGGTGCAGCCAGGCCAGCCACTGCTGGATGCCAACGGTCAGCAAATCATGGACCCGGCTACCGGCCAGCCTATGCTTGCACCGTACCCGGCGGACAAACGTCAACAATCCACCAAGAACTTCGAACTCGACCGTTCCATCAGCCACACCAAACAACAGCAGGGCCGTTTGAATCGCCTGTCGGTGTCGGTGGTGGTGGATGACCAGGTCAAGATCAACGCGGCCAACGGTGAAACCACCCGTGCGCCGTGGACCGCCGATGAATTGGCGCGCTTCACTCGCCTGGTACAGGATGCCGTAGGCTTCGACGCCAGCCGTGGCGACAGCGTCAGCGTGATCAACATGCCGTTCTCCGCCGAGCGCGGTGAAGTGATTGCCGAAATTCCGTTCTACTCCCAGCCGTGGTTCTGGGACATCGTCAAGCAAGTGCTGGGTGTCTTGTTCATCCTGGTGCTGGTGTTCGGTGTGCTGCGTCCGGTGCTCAACAACATCACCGGCGGCGGCAAAGACAAACAACTGGGCATCGGCAGCGACGTCGAACTGGGTGGCATGGGCGGCTTGGACGGCGAACTGGCCAACGACCGCGTCAGTCTCGGTGGCCCGACCAGCATTCTGCTGCCGAGCCCGAGCGAAGGCTATGACGCACAGTTGAATGCAATCAAGAGTCTGGTGGCAGAAGATCCGGGTCGCGTGGCCCAGGTCGTGAAAGAGTGGATTAACGCAGATGAGTGATAACCGAGCCGTTGCCGCCAAACTGTCCAAGGTCGACAAAGCCGCGATTCTGCTGCTGTCCCTGGGTTCAACCGACGCCGCCCAGGTGCTGCGCCACATGGGGCCCAAAGAGGTCCAGCGTGTGGGTGTGGCCATGGCACAAATGGGTAACGTGCACCGCGAGCAGGTCGAGCAGGTGATGAGCGAGTTCGTCGACATCGTCGGCGACCAGACCAGCCTCGGCGTCGGCTCCGATGACTACGTGCGCAAAATGCTCACGCAGGCCTTGGGCGAAGACAAGGCCAACGGCCTGATCGACCGGATCCTGCTGGGCGGCAACACCAGCGGCCTCGACAGCCTGAAGTGGATGGAACCGCGCGCCGTCGCCGACGTGATCCGTTACGAGCACCCGCAGATCCAGGCGATCGTGGTGGCGTATCTCGATCCGGACCAGGCGGGCGAAGTGCTGGGCAACTTCGACCACAAGGTGCGTCTGGACATCATTCTGCGAGTCTCCTCGCTGAACACTGTGCAGCCAGCGGCCCTGAAAGAACTCAACCAGATTCTCGAGAAGCAGTTCTCCGGCAACTCGAATGCCGCGCGCACCACCTTGGGTGGCATCAAGCGTGCGGCAGATATCATGAACTTCCTCGACAGCTCGATCGAAGGTCAACTGATGGACTCGATTCGCGAAGTCGACGAAGACCTGTCCGGTCAGATCGAAGACCTCATGTTCGTGTTCAACAACCTGTCCGATGTCGACGATCGCGGTATTCAAGCGCTGCTGCGCGAAGTGTCTTCCGACGTTCTGGTGCTGGCCCTCAAGGGTTCGGACGAAGGCGTCAAAGAGAAGATCTTCAAGAACATGTCCAAACGGGCGGCCGAACTGTTGCGCGACGACCTCGAGGCCAAAGGCCCGGTGCGCGTCAGCGACGTGGAAACCGCGCAGAAAGAAATCCTCACCATTGCCCGCCGTATGGCCGAAGCCGGAGAAATCGTTCTCGGCGGGAAGGGCGGCGAAGAGATGATCTAAGGTCACTATGTCGTCCAAACATGATGAGTCCAACACCGACCTGATCCGTGGCAAGGACGTCGGTGGTTTCGACGTCTGGTCGCTGCCCAGTTTCGATCCGTTCGTGCCGGAACCCGAACCGGAACCTGAGCCCGAGCCGCCGGAAATGGAAGAAGTGCCACTGGATGAAGTCCAGCCACTGACCCTCGAAGAACTCGAAAGCATTCGCCAGGAGGCCTACAACGAAGGCTTCGCCACGGGCGAAAAAGAAGGTTTCCACAGCACCACGCTCAAAGTCCGTCAGGAAGCGGAGGTGGCCCTGGCCGCCAAGATTGCCGCTCTGGAGCAGTTGATGGGGCATTTGTTCGAGCCTATCGCCGAGCAGGACACCTTGATCGAAAAGTCCCTGGTCGACCTGGTGCAGCACATCACCAAACAGGTGATTCAGCGCGAACTCGCCATCGACTCGACGCAGATCGAACACGTCATGCGTGAAGCCCTCAAGCTCTTGCCGCTGGGCGTGGGCAATGTGCGGCTGTACATCAATCCGCAAGACTTCGAGCAGGTCAAAGCCCTGCGCGAACGCCATGAAGAAACCTGGCGCATCGTCGAGGACGAGGCGTTGTTGCCCGGCGGTTGCCGGGTCGAGACTGAACACAGTCGTATCGACGCCACGGTCGAAACCCGCGTTGCGCGGGTCATGGACAAGCTGTTCGATCAGTTGCACGAACAGGCCTTGCACCCGGCCGAACCGGATCTGAGCCTGGAACTGCCGATCAGTGACAAGCCAGCGGTCGTGCCGGTCGACCCCGAACTGGACAATCCTGATGCGCCTTGACCGCACCAGCTTCGCCAAGCGCCTCGGCAGCTACGCCGAGGCCACGGCGCTGGAAGGTGCGCCGATCCTTGAGGGCCGCTTGCTGCGCATGGTCGGCCTGACCCTCGAAGCCGAGGGCTTGCGCGCCGCCATGGGCAGCCGCTGCATGGTGATCAACGACGACAGTTATCACCCGGTGCAGGTTGAAGCCGAAGTCATGGGCTTCTCCGGCAGCAAGGTGTTTCTGATGCCGGTCGGCAGCGTTGCCGGCATCGCTCCCGGTGCCCGTGTGGTTCCTCTGGCTGATACCGGCCGTCTGCCGATGGGCATGAGCATGCTCGGGCGGGTGCTCGATGGCGCCGGTCGCGCGCTGGACGGCAAGGGTGGGATGAAGGCCGAAGACTGGGTGCCGATGGACGGCCCGACCATCAACCCGCTCAAGCGCGAACCGATCAGCGAGCCGCTGGACGTGGGCATTCGCAGCATCAACGGTTTGTTGACGGTCGGTCGCGGTCAGCGTCTGGGCCTGTTCGCCGGTACTGGTGTGGGCAAGAGTGTGCTGCTGGGCATGATGACCCGCTTCACCGAGGCCGACATCATCGTCGTCGGGCTGATCGGTGAGCGGGGTCGTGAAGTTAAAGAATTCATCGAGCACATCCTTGGTGAGGAAGGGCTCAAGCGTTCGGTCGTGGTGGCGTCCCCAGCGGACGATGCGCCGCTGATGCGTCTGCGCGCTGCGATGTACTGCACGCGAATCGCCGAGTATTTCCGCGACAAGGGCAAGAACGTCCTGTTACTGATGGACTCCCTGACCCGTTTCGCCCAGGCCCAGCGGGAAATCGCCCTGGCCATCGGCGAACCGCCAGCGACCAAGGGTTATCCGCCATCGGTGTTCGCCAAACTGCCGAAACTGGTGGAGCGGGCCGGTAACGCCGAGAAGGGCGGCGGTTCGATCACCGCGTTCTACACCGTACTGTCCGAAGGCGATGACCAGCAGGATCCGATTGCCGACGCCGCGCGAGGCGTGCTCGACGGGCACATCGTGCTGTCCCGGCGCCTGGCCGAGGAAGGTCATTACCCGGCCATCGATATCGAAGCGTCCATCAGCCGGGTCATGCCGTCGGTGGTTACGCCCGAACACATGATGCGCGCCCAGTATTTCAAGCAGCTGTGGTCGCGGTATCAGCAGAGTCGCGACTTGATCAGCGTCGGCGCCTATGTCGCGGGTGGTGATCGGGAAACCGACCTGGCGATCTCCCTGCAACCGCAGTTGGTGAAATACCTGCGCCAGGGCCTGAACGACAGCATCAGCCTGGGCGAAAGCGAAGCCTACCTCGGCACGATTTTCGCTCCCGCGGCCGGCGGCTAACCGGCCATGGCCCAGAGCCGAGCCTCGCGCCTGGCCCCCGTGGTCGAAATGGCCGAAAAGGCCGAGAAAACCGCGGTCCTGCGTCTGGGGCACTTTCAGGGGCAAGTCCGTCTGGCCGAAAGCAAACTCGCCGACCTCGAAGCCTTTCGTCTCGACTATCAGGAACAATGGATCGTGCGCGGCAGCAGTGGCGTGTCGGGCCAATGGCTGCTGGGTTATCAAGGCTTCCTTGCGCAACTGGGTACCGCCATCGACCAGCAGCGACAAAGCCTGGTATGGCATCAAAACAACCTGAACAAGGCTCGGGAATCCTGGCAGCAGGCGTTTGCCCGGGTCGAAGGCTTGCGCAAACTGGTGTTGCGCTACATGGATGAGGCGCGGCGACTGGAAGACCGGCGCGAGCAAAAGCTGCTGGATGAGTTGTCCCAGCGGTTGCCGCGTCAGGATCCGTATTGAGTGGTGCCTTCGAAAAGATCGCAGCCTGCGGCAGCTCCTACATTGACTGCGTGCAAACCCGGTTCTGTAGGAGCTGCCGCAGGTTCGGGCCGCGTTCGGACGATCTTTTGATCTTGCTCCAGCCCCAGCCAAGTGCTAAACCTTGTACACGTACGTTCACCAATGACAAGGAAGCCGTTAAATGCCAGTTGTTACAGAAGTATCCCAAGATGGGCAAAAGCTGACGATATCGATCAAGGGACGATTCGATTTCGCCAAGCATCAGGAATTTCGCGAGTCCTACGAAAATCTTCAGCCAAAACCCGAGTCCTTCGAGGTGGATCTGAAAGACGCTACCTACCTCGACAGCTCAGCGCTCGGCATGCTGTTGCTATTGCGTGATCACGCTGGCGGCGAGAATGCCGAGATCACGTTGACCAACGCTAACGCAGATGTGCGCAAGATCCTCGCCATCTCCAACTTCGAACAAATCTTCGACGTGGCGTGACCGCCATGCAGTCCTTGTTCGAACCGCTGACGATCCTGATCGCCGAAGACAGCGCGGCCGATCGCATGCTGCTGTCGACCATCGTTCGTCGCCAGGGGCATGAGGTGCTGACGGCCGCCAACGGTGCCGAAGCCGTTGAAGCGTTTCGCCAGCAACGACCGCAACTGGTGCTCATGGACGCGATGATGCCGGTGATGGACGGTTTCGAGGCTGCGCGGCAGATCAAGGTGTTGGCAGGGGAAACCCTGGTGCCGATCATCTTCCTCACCTCGCTGACCGAAAGCGAAGCGCTGGCCCGCTGTCTGGAGGCCGGGGGCGACGACTTTCTGGCAAAACCCTACAACCAGGTGATCCTCGCCGCCAAGATCAAGGCGATGGACCGCTTGCGACGATTGCAGGCCACGGTGTTGCAACAGCGCGACCAGATCGCCAGGCACCACGAGTACCTGCTCAACGAGCAGCGCGTGGCCAAGGCCGTGTTCGACAAGGTGGCCCACTCCGGCTGCCTGAGTGCACCGAATATTCGCTACCTGCAATCGCCCTATGCGTTGTTCAACGGCGATCTGCTGCTGGCCGCGTTTACCCCGGCCGGCGACATGCACGTGCTGCTCGGCGATTTTACCGGTCATGGTTTGCCGGCTGCGGTTGGTGCCATGCCCTTGGCCGAAGTTTTCTATGGCATGACCACCAAGGGTTACGGCCTGTCCGAAACCCTGCGCGAGATGAATGCCAAGCTCAAGCGCATCCTGCCGGTGGACATGTTCTGTTGTGCAACGCTGCTGTGCCTGAGTTTTCAGCGACGCTCGGTGGAGGTCTGGAACGGCGGAATGCCGGACGGTTACCTGCACAGCATCGCCAGCGGTGAGCGAACGCCGCTGACGGCTCGGCATTTGCCGCTCGGCGTGCTGAGCCCGCAATCCTTTGATGACCGCACCGAGGTGTTTCCGATGGCGGTCGGGGATCGGGTCTTCCTGTTGTCCGACGGGGTGATCGATACCTGCGATGCCAACGAACAGTTGTTTGGTGTGGAGCGATTGCAGCAGGTGTTTGCGGCCAATCGTCAGCCTGATGAGTTGTTCGAAGAGATCGAGCAGGCGTTGCGGGACTTTCGCGGCGAGGCCCGTGATGACGTGAGCATGGTCGAGGTCAGTCTGCTGGAGGCCGCACAACTGAGCCCGCCGGCGCTGGTGTATTCCGACAGTGGTCAGTCCTGCCCGCTGGACTGGTCAGTGAGTTTCGAATTTCGCGCCGCCACGCTCAAACGCTTCAATCCGCTGCCGTATCTTCTGCAACTGCTGCTTGAGGTCCACGGTCTGCGCGCTCAGAGCGGGGCGCTCTACAGTGTTTTGGCCGAACTGTATTCCAATGCCCTGGAACATGGGGTGCTGGGGCTGGATTCGAGTCTCAAGCGCGATGCCTCGGGTTTTACCCGCTATTATCAACAGCGAAATACGCGCCTGGACGAGTTGCAGGACGGTTTCGTGCGGGTGCATTTGCAGGTGACACCCAAGGGTGAGGGCGGGTGCCTGACTGTTCGGGTTGAAGACAGTGGCAAGGGTTTCGATGTTGCGCGGGTGATGGAGCGGCCCGTCGATGGTGTCCGTCTGTCGGGACGTGGCGTCAGTCTGATCCGTCAATTGGGCCACAATGCGAGTTGGTCCGACGATGGTCGAAGTGCCCGCGTGGAATTTTTCTGGGAGGCTCTGGCATAATCCACGCATTCTTGATCAAGGAGTGAGCAAGTGGCTGACACACACCTGGACCGCGACGTGCTAAGCGCGTTGCAAGAGGTCATGGAGGATGAGTATCCGACGTTGCTGGATACCTTTCTCGCCGATTCCGAAGAGCGTTTACGCATCTTGCGAAAGGCTGAAGATGCCGCGCAACTCATGAATGCTGCCCATAGTTTCAAGGGCAGCAGCAGCAACATGGGCGCCATTCGCCTGGCTGAGTTGTGCCATGACCTGGAGCAGCGCGCCAAGCAAAAAAGCCTCGCCGGCATTGAAAAGCTGGTGGGCGAAATTGATGACGAATTTGCGTTTGTCCGGCCGCTCTATGAGGCCGAGCGTCAGCGTTCTCTCTCTGCCAATGATACCGGCCGGCGCTTTTAGCGCCGGTGACTCAAACCTGGCGCGACCTTTGCAATAATCTCCGTCAACTGTACCTACGATCCCAGTGCAGCGGAGACCGTTCCATGCCCGTTACCCCCAATATGCTTCTTCAGGCCGCCGCGCAGGCCAAGACTCAAGCCGCTTCCGCCAATTCACCGGCGCTGGCCGCTGAGCCTGGGGACAAGGCATCCAGCTTCGCTCAGGTCTACGCTAATCAAGCCCGGAACAAACCCTCTGCGGTGGGTGATGGATCGGCCAAGCCGATACGCGATAAGGCGCCGGACAGCCCCGATAAAAAGGACGTCAGCAACGACAAGTCTGCCGCCCCGGAGCCTGCGGTTGCCGATAGCGGCAAATCCTTGCCCGCCGATAAGCCGGCGCCGACCGACGACAAGACTGCCAGCGATGATGCGTCGAAGGATGCCGAAACGCCGGTAGTCGACACCGTGCCGGTTGATCCAACCCTCGATCCTTCGTTACTGCCACCGTTGCAGGCAGTGGTGGCAACCCCTGTTCAGGAAGCCCCGCCAGTGGTCGCCACCGTGCAGCCAAAGGTCGAAGCGCCTGTTGCTGCGGCAGTGACGGCGACGCCAGTTGCTGCTGCAACGGCGGATAGCGATTTCGATCCCGAAGCCGATCCCCTCGACGCACTGCCCGCCGTGCGCATGGCCATGGAGCAGAGCGGGCACGTTTCCGCTTCCAGTCAGGCCCAGCCAAAAGCGGCACCGACCTCGGCCCAGGCTCAGGCCGACGGCGAGTCAACCTCGGCGCAGAACTTCGCCGCCGGCATGGCGAGCATGCTCGATGTGCAAGCCGACAAGGACAGCACCGGCCAGGGCGGCGACAAGGCCTTTAGTGGTCTTGTCGATGACGGTCTCAAGGACTTGAAGTCCGCGAGTAGCGATACCCGGGTCGACGATTTCGCCAACCGTCTGGCGGCACTGACCCAGGCGGCCACGCCGAAAACCGCTAACGCATTGCCGGTGAACCAACCGATCGCCATGCATCAGAGCGGCTGGACCGAAGAAGTAGTGAACCGGGTCATGTACCTGTCCAGTGCCAATCTCAAGGCCGCCGACATCCAGTTGCAACCGGCCGAACTGGGGCGGCTGGACATTCGGGTAAACATGGTTCCGGATCAGCAGACCCAAGTGACGTTCATGAGCGCCCATCCAAGCGTTCGCGAAGCGCTGGACGGGCAGATGCATCGCTTGCGTGACATGTTTGCGCAACAGGGTATGGGCCAGGTCGACGTCAATGTGTCCGACCAGTCCCGTGGCTGGCAGGGTCAGGGGCAGGAACAGGCTCAACAGGGTCAAAGCCAGGGTGGACGCACCAACGCCAGCGGTGGTCGTCTCGATTCCATGGACGAAGAGCTTGCGCCAACAGCTGCCGAAGTAGCGGCCAGCACCACCAGCGTCATTGGCTCCAGCGCAGTCGACTACTACGCCTGATAAATCTCGGCGACCCTAAAAGATCGCAGCCTTCGGCAGCTCCTACAGGATGTACACATTCCAATGTAGGAGCTGCCGAAGGCTGCGATCTTTTGATTTTCGGCTTCAACCAGCCGCAGCCCATTTTCCTTCAGACACTTCTGGCATAACACTTGCTCTTGCCTTGCCGTGCGACTGTGAAAACCCGAATAGTGACGGATTATTGGCATGGCGAAGAGCGAAGCAGCAGTAAAAGACCCCGCAACCAAAGGCAAACTCAAGCTGATCATTGTGATCGTGGTAGCCCTGCTGCTGGCGATCGGTTTGTCCGTGGGAGCAACCTGGTTCTTCATGCACAGCGCCCAGAGCAAGCCTGCCGCCGCGGCCGAAACCGCCCCGGTCGGCAAGCAGCCAGCGATTTTCGAGCCCATGGCTCCAGCCTTCGTGGCCAATTACAACCAGAACGGCCGTCAGCGCTACATGCAGGTGAGCATTACCATGCTGGGTCGCAATCAGGCCGATCTGGAAGCGCTCAAAGTCCACATGCCCGTCATCCGCAATAACCTGGTCATGCTGTTCTCCGGGCAGGACTTCGCCACCCTGGCGTCGCCGGTCGGGCAGGAAATGTTGCGTCAGAAAGCCACGGCCAGCGTCCAGGAAGTGGCGCAGAAAGAACTCGGCAAAGTGGTCATCGAACAGTTGCTTTTCACTAATTTCGTACTGCAGTAGGAACACGACATGGCCGTGCAGGACCTGCTGTCCCAGGATGAGATCGATGCGCTGTTGCATGGCGTCGACGATGGTCTGGTACAGACCGATACCGCCGCCGAACCCGGCAGCGTCAAAAGCTACGACCTGACCAGCCAGGATCGCATCGTCCGTGGACGCATGCCGACCCTGGAGATGATCAACGAGCGTTTCGCCCGCTACACCCGCATCAGCATGTTCAACATGCTGCGCCGCTCGGCGGACGTTGCCGTCGGTGGCGTGCAGGTGATGAAGTTCGGTGAATACGTGCACTCACTGTACGTGCCGACCAGCCTCAACCTGGTCAAGATCAAACCGTTGCGCGGCACCGCACTGTTCATCCTCGACGCCAAACTGGTGTTCAAACTGGTGGACAACTTCTTCGGCGGCGACGGCCGTCACGCGAAGATCGAAGGGCGTGAATTCACCCCCACCGAACTGCGCGTGGTGCGCATGGTGCTGGAGCAGGCCTTCATCGATTTGAAGGAAGCCTGGCAGGCGATCATGGAAGTGAATTTCGAGTACATCAATTCGGAAGTGAACCCGGCAATGGCCAACATCGTCGGTCCGAGCGAAGCCATTGTGGTGTCGACGTTCCACATCGAACTCGATGGCGGCGGCGGCGACCTGCACGTGACCATGCCGTACTCGATGATCGAGCCGGTACGCGAAATGCTCGACGCCGGCTTCCAGTCGGATCTCGACGATCAGGATGAGCGCTGGGTCAATGCCTTGCGCCAGGACGTGCTGGACGTTGACGTACCGATCGGTGCCACGGTTGCCCGTCGTCAGTTGCGCCTGCGGGACATTCTGCACATGCAGCCGGGGGACATTATCCCGATCGAGATGCCGGAAGAGATGATCATGCGCGCCAACGGCGTGCCTGCGTTCAAGGTCAAGATGGGGTCGCACAAAGGCAACCTCGCGTTGCAAGTGATCGAGCCGATCGAGCGCCGCTGACCGGCGCTCCAAAACCCCCTGTGCTTTTAACTGACGGCTCCTGATTGAATGGATGCCCGCCGAGGACAAATTGATGGCTAACGATATGAACACCCAGGACGACCAGGCGCTGGCCGATGAATGGGCTGCTGCCCTGGAAGAAACCGGCGACGCCGGGCAGGACGATATCGACGCCTTGCTGGCCGCCGATGCCGCCAGTTCGCCGTCCAACCGTCTGCCGATGGAAGAGTTCGGCAGCGTGCCGAAAAACAACGAACCGGTCACCCTGGACGGTCCGAACCTGGACGTGATCCTCGACATTCCGGTGTCGATTTCCATGGAAGTCGGCAGCACCGACATCAACATCCGCAACCTGCTGCAGCTTAACCAGGGTTCGGTGATCGAGCTCGATCGTCTGGCCGGTGAACCGCTCGACGTACTGGTCAACGGCACGCTCATCGCTCACGGTGAAGTAGTGGTGGTCAACGAGAAGTTCGGCATCCGCCTGACTGACGTAATCAGCCCAAGCGAACGCATCAAGAAGTTGCGCTGAGTGAAAAAGGCTCTGGGGTTTGTGCTGGCGTTGCCGTTCAGTGTTCTGGCAGCCGAGCCGGTAGCGACCGCTACTGCGGCCGCCGCGCCGGCGGTCAGCAGCGGTGTGGCCGGGCAATTGACGCAGTTGGTGTTCGGTTTGCTGCTGGTGCTGGGGTTGATCTTCTTCCTCGCCTGGTTGCTGCGCCGGGTCCAGCAGGCTGGGCCGGCCGGCAAAGGGCAGGTCATCGAGCTGATCGGTTCCCGCGCGCTAGGCCCTCGCGACCGATTGATGCTGGTGCAGGTCGGCAACGAGCAGATTCTGCTTGGCTTGAGCCCCGGCACCATCACCGCGTTGCACGTGCTCAAGGAGCCGGTGCAAGTGCCTAGCACCGAGAAGGCGACCCCCGAGTTTGCCCAGCGCCTGATGGAGCTGATGGGCAAGGATCAGAAGGATAAGAAGTAATGGGTGCGCTACGCATCATCTTGACGCTGGCGCTGATGCTGGCCGCGCCGCTGGCGTTCGCCGCCGATCCGTTGTCGATCCCGGCGATTACCCTGGGTACCAATGCCGACGGCGCTCAGGAGTATTCGGTCAGCCTGCAAATCCTGCTGATCATGACTGCGCTGAGTTTTATCCCGGCGTTCGTCATGCTGATGACCAGTTTCACCCGGATCATCATCGTCTTCTCGATCCTGCGTCAGGCCCTGGGCCTGCAACAAACGCCGTCGAACCAGATCCTCACGGGCATGGCGCTGTTCCTGACCTTGTTCATCATGGCGCCGGTATTCGACCGTGTTAATCAGGATGCCTTGCAGCCATATCTGGCGGAGAAACTCACCGCGCAGGATGCGGTGGCCAAGGCTCAGGTACCGATCAAGGACTTCATGCTTGCCCAGACTCGCAGCAGCGATCTGGAGTTGTTCATGCGCTTGTCCAAACGCACCGATATCGCGTCGCCGGATCAGGCGCCGCTGACGATTCTGGTTCCGGCGTTCGTCACGTCCGAGCTGAAAACCGCGTTCCAGATTGGCTTCATGATCTTCATTCCGTTCCTGATCATCGATCTGGTCGTGGCCAGTGTGCTGATGGCCATGGGTATGATGATGCTCTCGCCGCTGATCATTTCCCTGCCATTCAAGATCATGCTGTTCGTGCTGGTGGATGGCTGGGCGTTGATCATCGGTACGCTGGCGAGCAGCTTCGGCGGTGTATCGCCATGACGCCAGAAGTTGCGGTAGACATCTTCCGGGAGGCGCTGTGGCTGACCACCATGATGGTTGCCGTGCTGGTGATTCCGAGTTTGCTCGTGGGTCTGTTGGTGGCGATGTTCCAGGCCGCTACGCAGATCAACGAACAGACCCTGAGCTTCCTGCCGCGCCTGCTGGTGATGCTGGTGACGTTGATCGTCGCCGGTCCGTGGCTGGTGCAGACCTTTATGGAATACATCCTGCAGTTGTACGGCAGTATTCCTCAGGTCATCGGCTAAACCATGTCGCTGCTCCAGCTGACCGATACCCAGATCAGTACCTGGGTGGCGACGTTCATGCTGCCGCTGTTTCGTATCGGTGCCTTGCTGATGGTCATGCCGGTTTTCGGCACGAGCCTGGTGCCCACGCGAGTGCGCCTTTATTTCGCCCTGGCGATTACGTTGGTCATCGCTCCTGGCCTGCCGCCGATGCCGCCGGTCAATGCGCTGGACTTGAGCGGGTTGCTGCTGATTGCCGAGCAGATCCTCGTCGGTGCCGTGCTGGGGTTCTCCTTGCAGCTGTTCTTCCAGGCTTTCGTGGTCGCCGGGCAGATCGTCTCCATTCAGATGGGCATGGGCTTCGCTTCGATGGTCGACCCTACCAACGGCGTCTCGGTGGCGGTGATCGGGCAGTTCTTCACCATGCTGGTGACGCTGTTGTTCCTGTCCATGAACGGCCATCTGGTGGTGTTCGAAGTCCTCACTGAAAGCTTCACCACGTTGCCGGTCGGCAGCGGGTTGATGGTCAATCATTTCTGGGAGCTGGCCGGCAAGCTCGGCTGGGTCCTCGGTGCCGCGCTGTTGCTGGTGTTGCCGGCGATCACTGCGTTGCTGGTGGTCAACATCGCCTTTGGCGTGATGACCCGGGCTGCGCCGCAGCTGAACATCTTCTCCATCGGCTTTCCGCTGACGCTGGTGCTCGGGCTGTTCATCGTCTGGGTCGGGCTGGCGGACATTATTAATCAGTATCAACCGCTGGCCTCCGAGGCCTTGCAGTTGTTACGCGAACTGGCACGGGCGCGCTGAGTCATGGCTGAGAGCGAAAGCGGTCAGGACAAAACAGAAGACCCCACGGAGAAGCGCAAAAAAGACTCCCGTGAGAAGGGTGAGATCGCGCGTTCCAAGGAGCTAAATACCCTGGCCGTCATGCTTGCCGGCGCCGGTGGGTTGCTTATTTTCGGCGGAGCCCTGGCTCAGGATTTGATGGAGCTGATGCGCATGAACTTCTCGCTCTCGCGGGAAGTGATTCTGGATCAGCGGTCCATGGGTACTTACCTGCTGCACTCGGGGCAAATCGCCCTTGTCGCGATTCAGCCAGTGATGATCACCTTGCTGCTGGCGGCGTTGATCGGGCCGATTTCCCTGGGCGGCTGGCTGTTCGCAGCGGGTTCCATGGCGCCCAAGTTCAGCCGAATGAACCCCGGCGCCGGCCTCAAACGCATGTTCTCGGCTAAAGCGTTGGTGGAGCTGCTCAAGGCGCTGGCCAAGTTTTTCATCGTGTTGTTCGTGGCATTGGCAGTGTTGCAGTCGGATATCGACGATTTGCTGCGCATCGCTCATGAGCCGTTGGACATGGCGATCATTCACAGCCTGCAATTGGTCGGCTGGAGTACATTGTGGATGGCCTGCGGGCTGATCATCATCGCCGCGGTGGACGTGCCGGTGCAGCTTTGGGAAAGCCACAAGAAACTGCTGATGACCAAGCAGGAAGTGCGTGACGAGCATAAAGATCAGGAAGGGAAGCCGGAGGTTAAACAACGGATTCGCCAGCTGCAGCGCGAAATGTCCCAGCGCCGGATGATGGCGGCGATCCCCGACGCCGATGTGGTGATCACCAACCCGACCCACTACGCCGTAGCGCTCAAGTACG
Source organism: Pseudomonas sp. NPDC098740 (assembly GCF_044760065.1). Classification (NCBI taxonomy): domain Bacteria; kingdom Pseudomonadati; phylum Pseudomonadota; class Gammaproteobacteria; order Pseudomonadales; family Pseudomonadaceae; genus Pseudomonas; species Pseudomonas sp. NPDC098740. The sequence continues at coordinate 277,177 of NZ_JBIWAM010000006.1, forward strand.
ATCCGGACAAGGGTGGGGCGCCGATGCTGATCGCCAAGGGCAGCGACTTCCTGGCCTTGAAGATCCGTGAAATCGCTGTGGCCAACGAAGTGCTGCTGCTTGAGTCGCCGGCACTGGCGCGTTCGATCTACTACTCCACCGAACTTGATCAGGAAATCCCTGGCGGGCTCTACCTTGCCGTCGCCCAGGTGCTCGCTTACGTCTACCAGATCCGCCAGCACCGCGCCGGCAAGGGTAAACGCCCGGATCCGCTCAAGGACGACCTGCCGATTCCGCCGGACTTGCGACGCGATTCTTGATCTGATCTACGGTTCGGAAAATCAAAAGATCGCAGCCTGCGAAACCTCTATTTCAAGTCCTGGCAAAAGTTGGAAGGCTTCTTGCAGTAGCGGCTCTGCGCCTGCTTCAGGCGTCAAAAGTTTGCTTTAAAGGAACGGGGAAAACCGGTGGATCGCTCTCAGTTACTCAACAGTGCTCGCACAAACGTTGCCGACTTAAGTCGGGGCAATCTGGGTGTGCCGTTGTTGCTGCTGGTCATGCTGGCGATGATGATGTTGCCGGTGCCGCCGTTCCTGCTGGACGTGTTCTTCACGTTCAACATCGCGTTGTCGATTGTCGTCTTGCTGGTCTGTGTTTACGCGTTGCGGCCACTGGACTTTGCGGTGTTCCCGACCATTCTGCTGGTGGCGACCCTGTTGCGACTGGCGCTGAACGTGGCCTCCACGCGGGTGGTGATGCTCCACGGTCAGGACGGCCATGCCGCCGCCGGTAAGGTGATCCAGGCCTTCGGTGAAGTGGTGATCGGCGGTAACTACGTGGTCGGTATCGTCGTCTTCGCGATTTTGATGATCATCAACTTCGTCGTGGTGACCAAGGGTGCCGGGCGGATTTCCGAGGTGAGCGCACGCTTCACCCTCGATGCGATGCCCGGTAAACAAATGGCCATCGACGCCGACTTGAACGCCGGCCTGATCGACCAGAACCAGGCGAAACTGCGCCGGATGGAAGTGGCACAGGAAGCCGAGTTCTACGGTTCCATGGACGGTGCCAGCAAGTTCGTTCGCGGTGACGCCATTGCCGGCCTGCTGATTCTGTTCATCAACCTGATCGGCGGCATGGCGGTCGGTATCTTCCAGCACGGCATGACCTTCGGCGATGCCGGTCGGGTGTACGCCTTGTTGACCATCGGTGACGGTTTGGTGGCGCAATTGCCATCACTGCTTTTATCTACAGCTGCAGCGATCATGGTGACCCGTGCTTCCGGGTCGGAAGACATGGGCAAGCAGATCAATCGCCAGATGTTCGCCTCGCCCAAAGCGTTGGCGGTGGCGGCGGGTTTGATGGCGGTGATGGGCCTCGTGCCGGGAATGCCGCACTTCTCCTTTCTGACCATGGCCGCACTGGCGGCCGGCGGCGCGTACCTGTTCTGGAAGAAGCAGAACGTGGTCAAGGTTCAGGCACTGCAAGAGGTCAAACGTCAACAGGAAATGCTGCCATCGCCCGCTCGCGCTCAGGAAACCAAGGAGCTTGGCTGGGATGACGTCACTCCGATCGATATGATCGGCCTGGAAGTCGGCTACCGGCTGATTCCGCTGGTGGACCGCAATCAGGGTGGTCAGTTACTGGCGCGGATCAAGGGCGTACGCAAGAAGCTGTCCCAGGATCTGGGCTTCCTGATGCCGACCGTGCATATCCGTGACAACCTCGACCTGGCGCCGAGCGCCTACCGCCTGACCCTGATGGGGGTGATCCTCGCTGAGGCGGAAATTTACCCGGACCGCGAACTGGCAATCAATCCGGGCCAGGTCTACGGCACGCTCAACGGCATTACCGCCAAAGATCCGGCTTTCGGTCTGGAGGCGGTCTGGATCGAAATCAGCCAGCGTGCCCAGGCACAATCCCTCGGTTACACCGTGGTCGATGCCAGTACGGTAGTGGCAACCCACTTGAACCAGATTTTGTACAAACACTCGAGCGAGTTGATTGGTCACGAAGAAGTGCAGCAGCTCATGCAATTGTTGGCCAAAAGCTCGCCAAAACTGGCCGAAGAGCTGGTGCCTGGCGTGGTGTCTCTGTCGCAGCTGCTCAAAGTATTGCAGGCTTTGCTGGCCGAACAGGTGCCAGTACGGGACATTCGCAGCATTGCCGAAGCCATCGCAAACAATGCCAGCAAGAGTCAAGATACTGCCGCGCTGGTGGCCGCGGTGCGCGTCGGTGTATCCCGCGCAATCGTCCAAAGCATTGTAGGGACTGACTCCGAGCTACCAGTGATCACCCTGGAGCCAAGGTTGGAACAAATATTGCTCAATAGTCTTCAGAAGGCAGGACAAGGCTCGGAAGAGGGCGTTCTGCTGGAGCCAAGCATGGCTGAGAAACTGCAGCGCTCGTTGATCGATGCGGCGCAGCGTCAGGAAATGCAAGGTCAACCGGTGATTCTGTTGGTAGCCGGTCCGGTTCGCGCGATGCTGTCGCGATTCGGCCGATTGGCAGTCCCGGGTTTGCACGTGTTGGCGTATCAGGAAATTCCTGACAACAAGCAAGTGACCATCGTTGCGACAGTAGGGCCCAACGGCTGAGGTAGTGGTTTATGCAAGTTAAGCGTTTTTTCGCCGCCGATATGCGTCAGGCCATGAAACTGGTTCGTGATGAGCTGGGCGCTGAAGCCGCCATCATTGGTAACCGCCGGATCGCCGGTGGTGTCGAGTTGACGGCTGCCCTGGATTACAAGTTGTCGGCGCTGGCCCCGCGCGTTCCGAACATGGAACTCGAAGACGAGCTGCGCAAGACCCAATCGCGGATCGTCACCGCCCAGGCCGAACTGAGCCTGCGCAGCGATGGCGAGAGCGATAAGTCCACCAATCGCCAATTGTTCGCCGGCCTGCCACTGACCGCCGCCGAGCCGCTGATCGAGCCGACCTACACCGAACCCCGTCGTCCTGCACCGGCTGCGGCGCCTGTCTCCGGTGGCGTCGACCCACGGGCGTTCGACTCGATGCGTTTCGAACTCAACAGCCTGCGCGAACTGATGGAAGTGCAACTCGGCTCCCTGGCCTGGAATCAGCTGCAAGGCAGCCGTCCGGCCCAGGCCAATCTTTGGCGTCGCCTGCAACGCATCGGCCTGTCCGGCCCGTTGTCGCGGGATTTGCTGGCGCTGATTACCGATATTGAAGAACCTCGTCAGGCCTGGCGCATGTTGCTGGCACACCTGGCGCGGATGATCGCCACACCGGAAATCGAGCCTCTGGAAGAGGGCGGCGTGATTGCCATGGTCGGCCCTGCCGGCATGGGCAAGACCACCACCCTGGCCAAACTCGCGGCCCGTTACGTGCTCAAGTACGGCGCGCAGAATATCGCGCTGGTCAGCATGGACAGCTACCGCATTGGTGCTCAGGAACAACTCAAGACGTTGGGCCGGATCCTCAATGTGTCGGTGACGCATGTCGATCCGGGTCAGTCGCTGGTACAGGCACTGGAGCCCTTGCTGCGCAAACGCGTGGTGCTGATCGATACCGCCGGCCTTCAGGCCAGCGATCCGGCACTGCGCATGCAGCTCGAAAGCCTGGCCGGTCGTGGCATCAAATCGAAAAATTATCTGGTTTTGGCAACCACCAGCCAGAAACAGGTTCTAACGGCCGCTTATCACAGTTACAAGCGTTGTGGGCTCGCTGGCTGCATCCTGACTAAACTGGATGAAACGGCAAGTCTGGGCGAGGTGTTGAGCCTGGCCATCAGTCATGAATTGCCGGTGGCCTACCTGACCGATGGCCCGCGGATTCCGGATGATTTGCATCTGCCGCGTCGTCATCAGTTGGTCAGTCGCGCCGTCAGCGTGCAAATGCAAGAAGAACCCAGCGAAGAAGCCATGGCTGACATGTTCGCTGATATTTACCACAGCCCGACCAAGCAGGTCGGCTGAGGTATTAATGAACAGTTTTTGTACCTACATCGATGGTCTGCCATGCATTGTTCATTTTGTGAGCGCGCAGCCAGTAATGTGGCCTCCGTCTAAGTAAGACAAGGTAAAGAAAATTCATGGGCAGCATGCATCCCGTACAGGTGATCGCGGTGACCGGCGGCAAAGGTGGCGTCGGGAAGACTAACGTGTCAGTGAACTTGTCCCTGGCTCTAGCTGAGCTCGGCCGGCGCGTCATGCTGCTGGACGCTGATCTGGGGCTGGCGAACGTCGACGTTCTGTTGGGGCTGACCCCCAAACGTACTTTGGCCGACGTGATCGAAGGCCGCTGCGAGCTGCGCGACGTACTGTTGCAAGGCCCTGGCGGCATCCGCATCGTCCCGGCCGCGTCCGGCACACAGAGCATGGTTCATTTGAGCCCGGCCCAACACGCCGGCCTGATCCAGGCGTTCAGCGATATCGGCGACAACCTCGACGTGCTGGTGATCGACACCGCTGCGGGCATTGGTGACTCGGTAGTCAGTTTCGTTCGCGCAGCGCAAGAAGTCTTGCTGGTGGTCTGCGACGAACCGACCTCGATCACAGATGCCTACGCACTGATCAAACTGCTGAACCGCGATTACGGCATGAACCGCTTCCGCGTCCTGGCCAACATGGCCCAGAGCCCGCAAGAAGGTCGCAACCTGTTCGCCAAGTTGACCAAGGTCACGGATCGCTTCCTCGACGTCGCCTTACAATACGTCGGCGCGGTGCCTTACGACGAAAGTGTGCGCAAGGCTGTGCAGAAGCAGCGCGCCGTTTACGAAGCCTTCCCGCGGTCCAAGTGTTCACTGGCGTTCAAGGCGATTGCACAGAAGGTCGATACCTGGCCGCTGCCTGCGAACCCGCGTGGGCACCTGGAGTTTTTCGTCGAGCGCCTCGTGCAACAAACCGCAGGACCTGTGCTATGACAGCCAGTGGCTACAACCTCTACAAGAAGTCGGCACGTGACGCGCAGTACGAGCTGATCGAGCGTTACGCGCCACTGGTTAAACGCATTGCCTACCACTTGCTGGCGCGTCTGCCAGCCAGTGTTCAGGTTGAAGATCTGATCCAGGCCGGGATGATCGGCCTGCTTGAAGTGTCGACCAAATACGACGCCAGCAAAGGCGCGAGTTTCGAGACGTACGCGGGCATACGAATCCGTGGCGCGATGCTCGACGAAGTACGCAAGGGGGACTGGGCGCCACGTTCGGTCCACCGCAATACCCGGATGGTCAGCGACGCAATTCGCTCTATTGAAGCTAAAACCGGCCGTGACGCTAAAGATCACGAGGTTGCGGCCGAACTCCAATTGAGTCTCGACGATTATTACGGGATTTTGAACGACACCCTGGGCAGCCGGCTATTCAGTTTCGACGATCTGTTGCAGGACGGCGAACACGAAGGGCTGCACGAGGATGGCGCGAGTGCTCATCTCGAGCCGTCACGCGATCTGGAAGATGAACGCTTCCAGGCGGCGCTGGCGGACGCGATTGCCAATTTGCCGGAGCGTGAGCGACTGGTGTTGGCGCTGTACTACGACGAAGAGTTGAATCTCAAGGAAATCGGTGAGGTCCTGGGGGTCAGCGAATCTCGGGTCAGCCAGTTACACAGCCAGTGCGCGGCCCGTTTGCGGGGGCGTTTGGGGGAGTGGCGAGCGCGCTGAAGGCAGTGTGGGGACACTGCGAACGCGGCGGGTGGGGTGTTGAACCTTACCGGTCCCGATCTGTTGTGCTCCAGACAGTCATTGAGTGCTTTGCCGGATTGATTGAAATGGCGCGTCCAGGTGCTGGGCGCGTTTAAGACTGCTTGGAGGTCGAATTGGACAAGAACATGAAAATCCTCATCGTTGATGACTTCTCAACGATGCGGCGGATCATTAAAAACCTGTTGCGTGACCTTGGGTTCACCAACACGGTCGAGGCCGACGATGGCACTACTGCCATTCCGGTTCTCAACAGCGGCAGCATCGACTTTCTGGTAACAGACTGGAACATGCCTGGCATGACCGGTATCGACTTGCTGCGCCACGTGCGCGCCGATGAAAAGCTCAAGCACCTGCCAGTGCTGATGGTGACCGCTGAAGCCAAGCGCGAGCAGATCATCGAGGCAGCCCAGGCCGGTGTTAACGGCTATGTGGTCAAGCCCTTCACGGCCCAGGCGTTAAAAGAAAAAATCGAGAAGATTTTCGAACGCATCGGTTGATGTGCGAAGCCACTGCGCCACGGGGGAGCTATGGAGCATAACGAGTCTTCACAGGGCGATTTCGAATCGACTCTGAAAAAACACGCGGTCGAACTGGTCGAAAGCCTTGAAAAAGGCAGGTTCGGCGACGCTGTGCAACTGATCCATGAGCTCAATCAGACCCGTGACCGTGGCCTGTATCAGGAAGTGGGCAAGCTCACTCGCGAGCTGCATAGCGCGATCGTCAATTTCCAGATTGACCCGCACATGCCGCAAGCCGAGGAAGTCTCGCAGATCACGGATGCCACCGAGCGTCTGGGTTATGTGGTCAAGCTGACCGAGGCTGCTGCCAACCGCACCATGGACCTGGTGGAAAACGCCACGCCGCTGGTCAACGGCCTGAGCAACGAAGCCCAGGCCTTGAGCACCGACTGGGGACGGTTCATGCGTCGCGAAGTCGGGGCTGAAGAGTTCCGCGAGTTGGCCCGGCGAGTCGACGGTTTCCTGACACGCAGCAGCGAAGACAATCGCGTTGTGTCGAGCAACCTCAACGACATTCTGCTCGCTCAGGATTACCAGGACCTCACCGGTCAGGTGATCAAGCGTGTGACCCAATTGGTCACCGAAGTTGAAAGCAACCTGCTCAAGCTCGTGCTTATGGCCAGTCAGGTGGACCGCTTTGCGGGCATCGAACATGACCGTGAAGCGATGCTGGCAGAAAAAGATCCGCAAAAACATCTCTCTCAGGGTGAAGGTCCGCAGATTCATGCCGATAAAAGAGAAGACGTTGTGTCCGGTCAGGACGATGTGGACGATTTGCTATCCAGTCTTGGATTTTAGGTTTTTAGGTTTTTAGACCTTTAGGAGCACCCCCTTAATGAGCTTCGGCGCCGATGAAGAGATCCTTCAGGATTTCCTGGTTGAGGCCGGCGAGATTCTAGAGCAACTGTCCGAACAGCTGGTCGAGCTTGAAAGCCGACCTGATGATGCGGACTTGCTCAATGCAATTTTTCGCGGTTTTCACACTGTAAAAGGAGGCGCCGGCTTCCTCCAGCTCAACGAGCTGGTGGAGTGCTGTCACATCGCCGAGAACGTGTTCGACATCCTGCGCAAGGGTGAACGTCGCGTCGACTCGGAACTGATGGACGTGGTTCTCGAAGCGCTGGATGCGGTGAACGGCATGTTTACCGAAGTCCGCGAGCGCAGCCCGATCACGGCTGCCACTCCAGAATTGCTTGCGGCACTGGCCCGTCTGGCCGAACCGCAAACCGCCGATGAAACGGCACCGGTCGCCGAAGTGGTGGAAGAACCTGCCGCCGAGAGCGAATCGGGAGACATCACCGATAACGAATTCGAACAACTGCTGGACTCGCTGAACGCCGTCAAGGCTCAGGCAGAAGCCCCGGCAGCTGTGCCAGCGCCGAGCAGCAATGCAGCGGGCAGCGACGAAATTACCGATGCCGAGTTCGAGTCGTTGCTCGATCAACTGCACGGTAAAGGCCAGTTCGCCGTCGATGCGGTAGCCCCGGCGCCAGCCGCACCGGCTGCCCCGAAAGCGGCAGGCGACAGCTCCGATATCACCGACGACGAGTTCGAAGCACTGCTCGATCAGTTGCACGGCAAGGGTAACTTTGCCGTTGATGCGCTGGAATCGGCGATTGCTGCGGTCCCGGCCCCGGCTGCGCCCACCGCTAAAGCGGCTGGCGGCGATCTGATCTCCGATCACGAGTTCGAATCGCTGCTCGACGAATTGCACGGCAAAGGCAAGTTCATTGAAGTCGGTACCGCGTCGGGCGCCAGCGCTTCGGTTGCGGCGCCAATTGCCAAGGCTGTTGCACCGAAACCCGTTGCCAAAGCGCCCGAGCCTAAAGCCGAAGCGCCGAAGCCTGTCGCTGCTGCACCGGCTCCAGCTCGTGCGCCGTCCGCGCCGCCACCGGAAAAACCGGCCAGCGAAGCCGAGACCACCGTGCGGGTCGATACCGCGCGTCTCGACGAAATCATGAACATGGTCGGCGAGTTGGTACTGGTGCGTAACCGCTTGGTCCGTCTGGGCCTCAACAGCGGCGACGAAGCCATGTCCAAGGCCGTGTCGAACCTCGATGTGGTCACGGCCGATCTGCAAACCGCGGTCATGAAGACCCGGATGCAACCGATCAAGAAGGTCTTCGGGCGCTTCCCGCGTCTGGTTCGCGACCTGGCTCGCCAGCTCAAGAAAGAGATCAACCTGGAACTGGTCGGCGAAGAAACCGACCTCGACAAGAACCTCGTCGAGGCCTTGGCCGACCCGCTGGTCCACTTGGTGCGCAACTCGGTCGACCACGGTATCGAAGAGCCGGCCGAACGCGAAGCGATGGGCAAGCCTCGCAGCGGCAAGGTGATCCTGTCCGCTGAACAGGAAGGCGACCACATCCTGCTGTCGATCTCCGATGACGGCAAGGGCATGGACGCTGATGTTCTGCGCGGCATTGCCGTGAAGAAAGGCTTGATGGACAAGGATGCAGCAGATCGCCTCAGCGAGTCCGACTGCTTCAACCTGATCTTCGCGCCGGGTTTCTCGACCAAGACCGAAATTTCCGATGTCTCCGGACGCGGCGTGGGCATGGACGTGGTGAAAACCAAGATCGCCCAGCTCAACGGCACCATCAACATCTACTCGACCAAGGGCAAAGGCTCGAAGATTGTCATCAAGGTCCCGTTGACCCTGGCGATCATGCCGACGCTGATGGTCATGCTCGGCAACCAGGCGTTTGCGTTCCCGCTGGTGAACGTCAACGAGATCTTCCACCTCGACCTGTCGCGCACCAACGTGGTGGACGGCCAGGAAGTGGTGATCGTGCGGGACAAGGCACTGCCATTGTTCTACCTCAAACGCTGGCTCGTCGCTTCCGCCGCTCACGAAGAGCAGCGCGAGGGCCATGTGGTGATCCTTTCGGTGGGCACTCAGCGGATCGGCTTCGTCGTCGATCAACTGGTGGGCCAGGAAGAAGTGGTCATCAAGCCATTGGGCAAAATGCTCCAGGGAACCCCGGGCATGTCCGGCGCCACCATCACCGGTGACGGCCGCATTGCGCTGATTCTCGATGTTCCGAGCATGCTCAAGCGTTACGCCGCACGGCGTATTTGATTCTGGTGGGGCGGGGCGACTAAGCCTCGCTCCGTCTAACGGAGTGTTTATGGCAGTTAAAGTCCTGGTGGTGGACGATTCGGGGTTTTTCCGCCGCCGCGTCTCGGAAATTCTTTCAGCGGATCCGAATATCCAGGTCGTCGGCACGGCGACCAACGGAAAAGAGGCGATCGATCAGGCGCTGGCCCTCAAGCCAGACGTGATCACCATGGATTACGAGATGCCGATGATGGATGGCATCACGGCGGTGCGGCACATCATGCAGCGCTGCCCGACCCCGGTATTGATGTTCTCCTCGCTGACCCACGAAGGCGCTCGGGTAACCCTCGACGCGCTGGACGCCGGCGCGGTGGATTTCCTGCCGAAGAATTTCGAAGACATCTCCCGCAATCCGGAGAAGGTCAAGCAACTGCTGTGCGAGAAGATTCTCAGCATCTCGCGCAGTAACCGTCGCGCCAACACCTACAGCGCTCCGGCACCTGTCGCCGCACCCGCCCCGACGCCTGCACCTTCGAGCGTCAGCAGCTACGGCAGCAGCGCGCCTGCGCGTCCGGCACCGGCTCCGATTACGCCGCGTACCCACGCGCCAGCCTCGTCGTCGCCAACGCCGAAACGCAAAGCCTACAAACTGGTCGCCATCGGTACGTCCACTGGCGGCCCGGTTGCCCTGCAGCGGGTTTTGACCCAGTTGCCGGCCAATTTCCCCGCACCGATCGTATTGATCCAGCACATGCCGGCTGCCTTTACCAAGGCCTTCGCCGAGCGTCTGGACAAGCTCTGCCGCATCAGCGTCAAGGAAGCCGAGGATGGCGACATCCTGCGTCCTGGCCTGGCATTGCTGGCGCCGGGTGGCAAGCAAATGATGATCGACGGCCGTGGCGCGGTGAAAATCCTCCCGGGCGACGAACGTCTGAACTACAAGCCGTGCGTGGACATCACCTTTGGTTCCGCGGCCAAGTCTTACGGTGACAAAGTTCTGGCGGTCGTGTTGACCGGCATGGGCGCCGATGGTCGCGAAGGCGCGCGTCTGCTCAAGCAGGGCGGCAGCTCGATCTGGGCTCAGGATGAAGCCAGCTGCGTGATCTACGGCATGCCGATGGCCATCGTCAAAGCCGAACTCGCCGACGCGGTGTACGGCCTGGACGATATTGGCAAGCATCTGGTCGAGGCTTGTATCTGATGGATGTGTTAAGCCTTATCGGGATCATCCTGGCGTTTGTCGCCATCATAGGCGGCAACTACCTTGAAGGCGGCCACCTCGGCGCCCTGGCCAACGGCCCGGCGGCGTTGATCGTTATCGGCGGAACCGTGGGTGCGGCGCTGCTGCAGTCACCGATGAGCGCCTTCAAGCGCTCCATGCAGATTCTGGCCTGGATCCTGTTCCCTCCACGCATCGACCTCGCCGGTGGCGTCGATCGCGTCGTCAACTGGAGCCTGACCGCACGCAAGGAAGGCCTGCTGGGTCTGGAAGGGGTGGCCGACGCCGAATCGGACAACTATTCGCGCAAAGGCCTGCAACTGCTGGTGGACGGCGCCGAGCCGGAAGCGATTCGCAGCATTCTGGAAGTGGATTTCTACACCCAGGAAAGCCGCGACATCGAAGCCGCCAAAGTCTTCGAAAGCATGGGCGGCTACGCGCCGACCATCGGCATCATCGGTGCGGTGATGGGCCTGATCCACGTGATGGGTAACCTGGCCGATCCATCGCAACTGGGTAGCGGCATTGCCGTGGCCTTTGTCGCGACCATCTACGGCGTGGCCAGTGCCAACCTGGTGCTGCTGCCGATTGCCGCCAAACTCAAGTCCGTCGCTTTGCGGCAGTCGCGTTATCGCGAAATGTTGTTGGAAGGCATTCTGTCGATCGCCGAAGGTGAAAACCCTCGCTCTATTGAGCTGAAGCTTCAGGGCTTCATGGATTGATGGGGGTAATGGACTATGGCTCGTCGCCGGCAACCTGAAGAACATGTAAACCATGAACGTTGGCTGGTTTCGTACGCCGACTTCATTACGCTGCTGTTCGCTTTCTTCGTCGTGATGTATTCGATCTCTTCGATCAACGAAGGCAAGTACAAGGTTATTTCCGAAGCGCTGATCGGGGTCTTTACCGACTCCGACCGCGCCCTCAAGCCGATCCCGATCGGCGACGAGCGACCGAAGACCGTGACCCCGGCCAAGCCGCTGGTTAAAGACGCCGAGCAGGCCGACGCGGGTATCGCGGGTGCCAGCGATCCGCTCAAAAGCATCGCCGACGACATCAGCGCCGCGTTCGGCGACCTGATCAGCTCCAACCAGATGACTATTCGCGGCAATGAGCTGTGGGTCGAGATCGAACTCAATTCCAGCCTGTTGTTCGGCAGCGGTGACGCCATGCCCAGTGACATCGCGTTCAACATCATCGACAAGGTTGCCGCGATTCTGAAGCCGTTCGACAACCCGATTCACGTCGAAGGTTTCACTGACGATCAACCGATCCGCACCGCGCAATACCCGACCAACTGGGAGCTGTCCTCGGCCCGTTCGGCGAGCATCGTGCGCATGCTGGCGATGCAGGGTGTGAACCCCGGTCGCTTGGCGTCGGTGGGTTACGGCGAGTTCCAGCCAGTGGCCAACAACGCCACTGCCGAGGGGCGGGCGCGTAACCGTCGCGTGGTGCTGGTGGTGTCACGAAATCTCGATGTACGCCGCAGCCTTACCGGTACCGGAACCGCCAATGCGAAACCGGATGCCGCGTTGAAGCGTGCTGGCACACAAACTGCACCGACCCCGGTCAAGTCGCCGGGACGAGAGAGTGCCGTCAATTCTCCGTCACCCGCATTAATACGTTGAGCTTTTCCTCGGTCGACCATTTCGACCGGGAGGAACAATCCGAATGAGAGTCTGGGCAGTCGCCAATCAAAAGGGTGGTGTTGGTAAAACCACTTCCTCTATCGCTTTAGCCGGTTTACTGGCCGAGGCGGGCAAGCGCGTGGTTGTGGTCGATCTCGACCCGCACGGCTCCATGACCAGCTACTTCGGTTACGACCCCGACAGCCTGGAACACAGCAGCTACGATCTGTTCCTGCACAAGGGCAGTGTGCCGCAAGGTTTGCCCGGTCAGTTGTTGTTGCCCACCAGCCACGAGAGTATTTCCCTGTTGCCGTCGAGCACCGCACTCGCGACCCTCGAGCGCCAGTCGCCGGGGCAGAGTGGCTTGGGCCTGGTGATTGCCAAGAGCCTGGCGCAACTTTGGCAGGACTTCGATTACGCCGTGATCGACAGCCCGCCGTTACTCGGCCTGCTGATGGTCAATGCCTTGGCGGCGAGCCAGCAATTGGTGATACCGGTGCAGACCGAACACCTGGCGGTCAAAGGCCTGGAACGCATGGTCAATACCCTGGCGATGATCAACCGTTCGCGTAAACAGGCGCTGCCGTTCAGCATCGTGCCGACCCTGTTCGACCGCCGCACGCAGGCGTCCCTCGGCACGCTGCGGGTGTTGCGCGACAAGTACCCGGAAGAAATCTGGCAGGGCTACATCCCGGTCGATACCCGCTTGCGTGACGCCAGCCGTGCCGGCGTGACGCCTTCGCAGTTCGACGGCAAGAGCCGTGGGGTGCTGGCTTATCGCGCGTTGCTCAAGCATTTGCTGGCCGCACAACTTGTCCCGGCGGTGGCCTGATGAACCCAATTCCTGTAGGAGCTGCCGCAGGCTGCGATCTTTTGATCTTGCTTTGTAACACCTTCGAATCCGCCAAAAGATCGCAGCCTTCGGCAGCTCCTACGGTGGTGCGCGCATGAACCGGCCGGTAAAAATCACCTCGCGCCCGCAACTGGCTCTCCAGTCTTATCTGGACAGCTTGCTGATGGAGGCGACTGAAGAGTTGCCGCCGGAAATCGAAGCACTGGTTGAAGTCATCGAGGTTGTCGAAGCGGTCGAGGTTGAGGCAGCGCTGGACGAGTTCCAGGCTGCGGTGCTCGAAGAACAGGCCCGGGATGCGCAAAAACCTGGCGCCGTCGCCGCGCCCGCAGCAGCGCCAGTCGCCGAGAAAGCACCGGTTGCCGTGATCGAAGCGCCAGCGCCGGTTCTCGCACCGAGCTCGACCATCGCCCCGCTGCTGCAAGCCTTGGTGCCACCGGTGGTCGAAGTCCACCTGCCACCGAGCAACACGCCACCACCAGTGGAAACCGATGGTCGCCCGTCCTGGGCTGCCGAACCGTTCGAATGTCTGTTGTTCGACGTCGCCGGGTTGACCCTGGCGGTGCCGCTGGTGTGTCTGGGCTCGATTTATTCTTTGGCCGGTCACGAGCTGACACCGCTGTTCGGTCAGCCGGAATGGTTCCTCGGGATTCTGCCAAGCCAGGCCGGCAACCTGAAAGTATTGGACACCGCGCGTTGGGTCATGCCCGACCGTTACCGCGACGATTTCCGTCAGGGCCTGCAATACGTTATTTCGGTTCAGGGCTACGAATGGGGGCTGGCGGTGCATCAGGTCAGCCGCTCGTTGCGCCTGGACCCGAACGAAATCAAATGGCGCAGTCACCGTGGTCAACGGCCATGGCTCGCCGGCACGGTGATTGAGCACATGTGTGCGCTGCTGGACGTTTCCGCCCTGGCCGAGTTGATCGCCAGCGGCGGGGCAAAGCACATGGGCGGCATCAAGCCGCTACACAAACCGACATAGCTGCCGACATAACAAGTATGCGACGGCATTGTTGAATGCCGCCAACAGAACACACACCGCCAGAAGCGGTTTTTCGAGGGGTCAGGGTATGAGTAGTCAAGCGACGAATGCAAAAGGTTCTGAAGATCCGATCCTGCAATGGGTAACCTTCAAACTGGACAACGAAACCTACGGCATCAACGTGATGCGCGTTCAGGAAGTCCTGCGCTACACCGAAATCGCCCCGGTCCCGGGTGCTCCGAGCTACGTGCTGGGCATCATCAACCTGCGCGGTAACGTGGTCACCGTGATCGACACCCGTCAGCGCTTCGGCCTGATGAATGCCGAAATCAGCGACAACACCCGTATCGTCATCATCGAAGCCGACAAGCAAGTGGTCGGGATCATGGTCGACAGCGTGGCCGAAGTGGTTTACCTGCGTCAGTCGGAAATCGAAACCGCGCCGAACGTCGGTAACGAAGAATCCGCCAAGTTCATTCAAGGCGTGTGCAACAAGAACAACGAGCTGCTGATTCTGGTCGAGCTGGACAAGATGATGAGCGAAGAAGAATGGTCGGACCTGGAGAACATCTGATTGATTCTTGAGGTGGCGGTCATTGTCCTGTTCCTCTTTTGGGCAGGCACGCTGGCGATGTTTCTGGCGTACATACGCGGCCAACGACTGATTGCCGCGCAACAGGCCCAGGGCGATGCGCTGCGCGATCAGCGCATCAAGGACCTGGGCAAGCGCGTTGACGACTACCAGAGCGGCAACGTGCGCATGGGTGAAGACCTGCACGAACTGCGCGCGGTGGTTGGCCCATTGCCGGACAAACTGGCTCAGTTGGAACAGCGCGATCCGTCGAGCCTGTCGTTTGCCCAGGCGGCGCGATTGGTGGGGATGGGCGCGAGCGTCGATGAGCTGACTCAGTCCTGTGGCTTGACCCAGGCTGAGGCGGAGTTGATGAGCAAGTTGCACAAGAACTGAGAAGATCAAAAGATCGCAGCCTTCGGCAGCTCCTACCCGGGTTTACGTATACCCGTAGGAGCTGCCGAAGGCTGCGATCTTTTTGCTTTCAAGGCGCAAAAATCAGTAATCATCCCCGCGATCGGTGATGTCCTTCTCCACCATCGGCGCATTCGGATCCTGCCCCTTGGGAAACTTCCCCTTCAAATTCCACGCAAACGCAATAATCTCGGCAATCGTGCGATACAACTCCTCCGGAATACTCTCCCCCAATTCCATCCGCGCCAGCAGTTTCACCAGCTCGGCGTTCTCGTAGATCGGCACTTCGCATTCGCGGGCAATCTTCAGAATGGCTTCGGCCAGTGCTTCGTCACCTTTGGCCGTGAGGGTAGGGGCGTGGCTACCGTCGTACTTGAGGGCGATGGCCTGGCGCGGGGTGTTGGGGTTTTTCATGCGGTTTCGTCGACCCAGCGTTGTTCGAGACGGGTTTGAGGGCCTTGTGGCGGTGTGCCGAGGTGGCAATCGAGATCGCCGACATTCAGGCCGGACGCCAGCAGCCGCTGGCGCAGTTCGGCCAGATGACTTTCGATCAGGCTGGCGGTGTACGGGCGTTCGGCCCACAGCTGGCTGGACAGGCTGCCTTTGATCAGTTGTGCTTGAATCTGCAACGGGCCCAAGGGCTCCATGTCGAACGCCAGGTCCACTCGCCACAATTGTTGTTTGGGTTCGCGCTCGTCGCGGCGTTCGTTTTGCTGTTCTTTCTCGGGCGCTTCTTCGCGCTGGAACTTGACCTGCAACGGCACGATGTCCTGCAGATTGCGCATCGGGATTTCCAGTTGCCAGGTGCTCATCAACCGTCCGTCGTCAGTGACGCCGGTCTGTTCCAGGCTCGACAGTTGATGGCTTTGCAGGCGTGAAACCGCCGCTGCTGCCAAGCGCAGCAGGTGCTCGAGATCGCCTTCGCCGTCCATGCTTTGGAGCAGGCGCTCGGGCAGCGGGAAGCTGGTTGGCTGCGGTTTGGCGCTGACCTGACCGAGCATGCCGAGGGCGCTGCGCACGAAGTGCGGCATGGCCTGGGCCAGTGTGTTGGCGGCAATGATCGCGTTGAGATTGGTGTTGGCCGGCAGGCCTGGCGTCAGTTGTGCGATCAGCTTGAGCAGATCGCCCTTCATGTCCGGGCCGAGCGTGGGGTTCTGTCCGGCGAGCAGTTTGCTTTCCAGGAACATGCCGCTGTTGGCCAACGCCAGGGCCAGGCCTTTGGGCGTGCTGAGTTGCCGGACATCGGGCAGGCCGGCGAGCAGTTTGTCGACGGCGGCACGCAGGTCGCTGGAAGTCTGGTCCGATGCCGGCAGGTTTTGCAGAAGCTTGATCAAGCCGTCCAGCGAACCCTGACGGCTTTGTTGGCTGACCAGTTGCTGCGTGACGGCCAATTGTTCCTGGCGGCTGCTCAACGGGACGAACTTCAACGTCTGGGTGTCCTGCACCAGCGCGCTCAGCAAGGTGCCGATGCGCAGCGGCGTCGGGCTGTCGATGCTCAGGGTGCTGCCGCTCAACGCGGTGTTGAGCAAGCTCACCATCGAGCGAAACACCGTCGGCTGGCCCGGCACCTGCGGCAACACCTGAGAGGTCAGCACTTTGCCTTGCAGCAGCGTGCCGACCGGCAGTTGCGCGGTGTCGATACGAGTGAGAGTGGCGACGCTGGAGGCGATGGCCTGTTGCACGGTGACGGCCAGATTACCCGCCGACGGCTGAGTGATCGCCAGGCTGGTGCCCTGAGGCAGCGGTTGCGTGCTGGTGGCCTGGACCGTGGTCTGACGGCCGCTGTCGAGGGTGACCTTGAGCAACAGTTGAAAGGTTTGATCCGCCTGCTTGAGCGACAGCACTTCGGCCTTGGCGGTCTGACCGGCAGTGATCAGGCCTTCCATTGGCGTCAGCAACTTGAGCAACTCGCCGCTGACCGCCAACGGACGTGAGGTCGTAGGCACGGGCTGCGGTAGCGGGAGGATGTTCATTTCGCCTGTCATACGCGGTCACAACCTGAGGAAATTGCCCTCTTGAGAGGAGAGCATGGCATGTATAATGCCGCCCCGTTGTATCCGGGGCGCTGAAAACATTTCAAATACTTGATCCAGCTCCTTAGAACGGGCCGCCAATGCATTTATCCTGCATATCTTTAACGGCCGCTCCACTGCCGACTTGAACCCAAAAGGCCCGTGATCTCTTGACCAGTCCTGTCCTGCAAACCGTTGCCCTCGCCTGTGAGCGAGACCTTCGGCTGCTCTTCGAAAATCTCGAATTGAGACTGGCCAGTGGCGAAATGTTGCAAATCAGCGGCCCCAACGGCAGTGGCAAAACCAGCCTTTTACGTCTTCTTTGCGGTCTGATGCAGCCGACTGCCGGTCAGGTGCTGCTCAACGGCCAGCCATTGAACGAGCAACGCTTTGAGCTGGCGCGTAACCTGCTGTGGATCGGCCATGCCGCCGGGATCAAGGATCTGCTGACGCCGGAAGAGAATTTGAGCTGGCTTTGCGCCCTGCATCAGCCGGCCTCCCATGAGGCGATCTGGCAGGCGCTGACGGCTGTCGGACTGCGCGGTTTCGAGGATGTTCCTTGCCACACACTGTCTGCCGGGCAGCAACGCCGGGTCGCGTTGGCGCGGTTGTACCTGGAAAGCCCGCCGCTATGGATCCTCGATGAGCCGTTCACCGCGCTCGACAAACAAGGCGTGGCGCAACTCGAAGAACACCTGGCCGCACACTGCGAGCGCGGTGGCATGGTGGTCTTGACCACTCACCACACGCTGACCCGGATGCCGGCCGGCTATCGCGACATTGATCTGGGGAATTGGGCCGTATGAGTGTTTTCGGCCTGTTGGTCGCCCGTGAAGCCCGATTGTTGTTCCGCCGTCCGGCGGAGTTGGCCAATCCGCTCGTATTCTTCGCGATCGTCGTTTCCCTGTTCCCGTTGGCGGTCGGACCCGAGTCTCAATTGTTGCAAACCTTGTCTCCGGGACTGGTCTGGGTAGCGGCCCTTTTATCGGTTTTGCTCTCGCTGGACGGGCTTTTCCGCAGTGATTTCGAAGACGGATCGCTTGAGCAGTGGGTCCTTTCGTCGCACCCCCTGCCTCTTCTGGTTTTGGCCAAGGTACTGGCACACTGGTCCTTCTCTGGCCTGGCACTGGTTTTGCTCGCTCCACTGCTGGCATTGATGCTCGGTTTGCCAACCGCTTGTCTGCCGGTGTTGCTGCTTTCCTTGTTGCTGGGTACACCGGTACTGAGCCTGCTCGGTGCGGTGGGCGCAGCCCTGACGGTGGGATTGAAGCGCGGTGGCCTGTTACTGGCGCTGCTGATTCTGCCGTTGTACATCCCGGTGTTGATTCTTGGCAGTGGCGCCTTGCAGGCGGCATTGCAGGGCATGCCGGCGACCGGTTATCTGCTGTGGCTTGGTAGCCTGACCGCCCTGGCGATAACCCTGACACCTTTTGCAATAGCTGCTGGCCTGAAGATCAGCGTCGGCGAATAATAATGAGGTCTGATCAATTTTTGATCGCTTTCTTTTAAATGAAAGGCAGACCCTTCGCTGCTCGTGATGGCGAGCAGCAACCGTGATGGAAACAGTAATGAACTGGACTTGGTTTCATAAGCTCGGCTCGCCCAAGTGGTTTTACGGCATCAGCGGCAAATTGCTGCCGTGGCTGAGTGTCGCGGCGTTGCTGCTGATCAGCGTTGGTGTAGTGTGGGGCCTGGCCTTCGCGCCGCCGGACTACCAGCAAGGCAACAGCTTTCGCATCATTTATATCCACGTTCCGGCCGCCATGCTGGCCCAGTCCATCTACGTGATGCTGGCGATCTGTGGCATCGTCGGGCTGGTGTGGAAGATGAAGCTGGCCGACGTCGCCCTGCAATGCGCGGCGCCCATCGGCGCCTGGATGACCGCCGTGGCGCTGGTCACCGGCGCGATCTGGGGCAAACCGACCTGGGGCTCGTGGTGGGTCTGGGATGCACGACTTACGTCCATGCTTATTCTGCTGTTTCTGTACTTCGGTCTTATTGCGCTGGGCAATGCGATCAGCAATCGTGACAGTGCCGCCAAGGCCTGCGCGGTATTGGCGATTGTCGGCGTGATCAACATCCCGATCATCAAATACTCGGTGGAGTGGTGGAATACCCTGCACCAGGGCGCGACGTTCACCCTCACCGAAAAACCGGCAATGCCCGCCGAGATGTGGCTGCCACTGCTGCTGACGGTGCTGGGTTTCTACTGTTTCTTTGGTGCGGTGTTGCTGCTGCGCATGCGCCTTGAAGTGCTCAAGCGTGAAGCCCGCGCCAGTTGGGTCAAGGCCGAAGTGCAGAACAGTCTGGAGGCCGCTCGATGAGTTTTGCTTCATTCGGCGACTTCCTCGCCATGGGCCATCATGCCCTGTATGTCTGGTCAGCCTATGGCATCTGCCTGGCGGTGCTGGCCCTCAACGTGGCGGCGCCAATCCTGGCCCGCAAGCGGTATCTGCAACAAGAGGCGCGTCGTCTGCGCCGGGAGAACGGCAAGTGAATCCGCTGCGCAAAAAGCGTCTTATCATCATTCTCGCGATCCTGGTCGGTGTCGGTGCTGCCGTCGGCCTGGCCCTGAGCGCCCTGCAGCAGAACATCAATCTGTTTTACACCCCGACCCAGATCGCCAACGGCGAAGCCCCGCAAGACACGCGCATCCGCGCCGGCGGCATGGTCGAGAAAGGTTCGCTGCAACGTTCCGGCGATTCGCTGGACGTGAAATTCATCGTCACCGACTTCAGTAAATCCGTGACCATCAGCTACCGCGGCATCCTTCCGGACCTGTTCCGCGAAGGGCAGGGCATTGTTGCCCTGGGCAAGCTCAACGCTGACGGCGTGGTGGTGGCCGACGAAGTGCTGGCCAAGCACGACGAGAAGTACATGCCGCCGGAAGTGACCAAGGCTTTGAAAGACAGCGGTCAATCTGCTCCAACGCCCGCGAAGGAGGGTTGATCGATGACGTCCGGACTCTATATTCCTGAACTCGGCCACCTGGCCATGATTCTGGCGCTGTGTTTCGCGCTGGTTCAGGCCGTGGTGCCGTTGCTCGGCGCCTGGCGCGGTGACCGCTTGTGGATGAGCCTCGCTCAACCAGCGGCTTGGGGCCAGTTTGCTTTTCTGCTGTTCTCCTTCGGTTGCCTGACTTACGCCTTCATGGCCGACGATTTCTCCGTCGCCTACGTTGCCAGCAACTCCAACAGCGCGTTGCCGTGGTACTACAAGTTCAGCGCGGTGTGGGGCGCTCACGAAGGGTCGTTGCTGCTCTGGGCCCTGATCCTCGGCGGCTGGACCTTCGCGGTGTCGGTGTTCTCCCGACAATTGCCGCAAGTGATGCTGGCTCGCGTGCTGGCGGTGATGGGCATGATCAGCACGGGTTTCCTGCTGTTCCTGATCCTCACGTCCAACCCGTTTGCACGAATCCTGCCGCAGATTCCTGCGGACGGTCGTGACCTCAATCCCTTGCTGCAAGACATCGGCCTGATCGTTCACCCGCCGATGCTGTACATGGGCTATGTCGGTTTCTCCGTGGCGTTCGCTTTCGCCATCGCTGCACTGCTGGGCGGTCGTCTTGATGCGGCGTGGGCTCGCTGGTCCCGTCCGTGGACCATCGTCGCCTGGGCCTTCCTCGGTATCGGCATCACCCTCGGTTCATGGTGGGCGTACTACGAACTCGGCTGGGGCGGCTGGTGGTTCTGGGACCCGGTGGAAAACGCCTCGTTCATGCCTTGGCTGGTAGGGACGGCGCTGATTCACTCCTTGGCGGTCACGGAAAAACGTGGCGTGTTCAAGAGCTGGACCGTGTTGCTGGCCATCGCCGCGTTCTCGCTGAGCTTGCTGGGGACCTTCCTCGTGCGTTCCGGCGTGTTGACCTCGGTTCACGCCTTTGCGTCCGACCCTGAGCGCGGCGTATTCATTCTGATTTTCCTGCTGTTCGTGGTCGGTGGTTCGCTGACGCTGTTTGCCCTGCGCGCTCCCGTGGTGAAGAGCCACGTGGGCTTCAACCTCTGGTCCCGGGAAACCCTGCTGCTGGGTAACAACCTGGTGCTGGTCGTCGCTGCGTCGATGATCCTGCTCGGCACCTTGTATCCGCTGATTCTCGATGCGATGACCGGCGCCAAGCTGTCGGTCGGCCCGCCGTACTTCAACGCACTGTTCATTCCATTGATGGCCTTGCTGATGATGGTGATGGCGGTCGGCATGCTGGTGCGCTGGAAAGACACCCCGGTCAAATGGCTGTTGAGCATGCTGACTCCGGTGTTGCTCGGCAGCGCCGCGCTGGCCGTGGTAGCTGGCGTGGCTTATGGCGATTTCAATTGGGCAGTGATTGCCACGTTCATGCTCGCCGCCTGGGTATTACTGGCCGGTGTGCGTGACATCTTCGACAAGACTCGCCACAAAGGCCTGATCAAAGGCCTGCCGACCCTGACCCGCAGTTATTGGGGCATGCAGGTCGCGCACCTCGGCATCGCCGTGTGTGCCCTCGGCGTCGTGCTATCGAGCCAGAACAGTGCCGAGCGCGACCTGCGTCTGGCGCCGGGTGAGTCCATGGATCTGGGCGGTTACCAGTTCGTATTCGAAGGCGCCAAGCATTTCGAAGGCCCGAACTTCACCTCCGACAAGGGCACCGTTCGGGTGATCCGCAACGGCAAGGAAGTCAGCGTGCTGCACCCGGAAAAACGCCTCTACACCGTGCAGAACTCGGTCATGACCGAAGCCGGGATCGACGCCGGTTTCACCCGCGACCTCTATGTCGCACTCGGCGAACCGTTGGGCGATGGCGCCTGGGCCGTTCGCGTCCACGTCAAACCGTTCGTACGCTGGATCTGGTTCGGTGGTCTGCTCACCGGTTTGGGCGGGTTGCTGGCGGCATTCGATCGCCGTTACCGGGTCAAGGTGAACAGCCGTGTGCGTGAAGCACTGGGCATGACGGGAGCCACAGCATGAGACGTTGGTTGATGCTGTTGCCCCTGGTGATTTTCCTGGTGGTGGCTGTTTTCCTTTATCGCGGTCTGTTCCTGAACCCGGCCGAGTTGCCCTCGGCGATGATCAACAAGCCGTTCCCGGAGTTTTCCCTGCCGGCCGTGCAGGGCGACAAGACCCTGACCAAGGCCGACATTCTGGGCAAACCGGCACTGGTCAACGTCTGGGGCACCTGGTGCATTTCCTGCCGGGTCGAGCACCCGGTGCTGAACAAACTGGCCAAACAGGGCGTGGTGATTTACGGCATCAACTACAAGGACGTCAATGCTGATGCCTTGAAGTGGCTGGACGAATTCCACAATCCGTACCAGCTGGATATCCGTGACGACGCAGGCACATTGGGTCTGAATCTCGGCGTGTACGGCGCTCCGGAAACCTTCTTCATCGACGCCAAGGGCATCATCCGCGACAAGTTCGTTGGCGTGATCGACGAACAGGTCTGGCGCGAAAAACTGGCGGCCAAGTATCAGGCGCTGGTTGATGAGGCCAAGCCATGAAGCGCTGGATAGCCGCCGCGGTATTGGGTTTGAGCATGGCCGGCGTGGCGCACGCGGCCATCGACACCTACGAGTTCGCCAAAGAAGGTGATCGCGAGCGTTTTCGCGAGCTGACCAAAGAGCTGCGTTGCCCCAAGTGTCAGAATCAGGACATTGCCGATTCCAACGCACCGATCGCCGCCGACCTGCGCAAAGAGATTTTTCGCATGCTCGGCGAGGGCAAGGACAATCAGCAGATCATCGATTTCATGGTCGACCGCTACGGTGATTTCGTCCGCTACAAACCTGCTCTGAACGCCAAGACTGCTGTGCTCTGGTTCGGCCCTGCCGGCCTGCTGCTGGGCGGTTTTGTGATCATCGCCGTGATCGTCCGCCGTCGTCGCGTGCAACGCGCTGACACCAAGGATGAGCTCTCTGCCGAGGAGCGTGAGCGCCTCGACCACCTGTTGGATAAAACCAAGAATGATTGATTTCTGGCTCGCTGCAGGTCTGCTACTTCTGGTTGCCCTGAGTTTTCTGCTGATCCCCGTTCTGCGTGGCCGTCGCGCCCAGCTTGAAGAGGATCGTACGGCCCTGAACGTCGCGCTGTATCAGGAACGCGTGGCTGAGTTGCAGACTCAGCAGGAAGAGGGCGTTCTCGATGCCGCGCAAATGGACACCGGCCGCGCCGAAGCGGCCCGTGAATTGCTCGCCGACACCGAAGGCGTCGAGGCGCCACGCGTGTCCCGCCTGGGCAAACCGTGGCCCTTGCTGGCGGCGATTCTGGTGCCGGTGCTGGGTCTTGGCCTGTATCTGCATTTTGGGGCGAGCGACAAGGTCGAACTGACCCGCGAATTTGCCCAGGCGCCACAGTCGATGGATGAGATGACCCGTCGCCTGGAGCGTGCGGTCGCGGCTCAGCCGGATTCGGCTGAAGGCCTGTACTTCCTCGGTCGCACTTACATGGCCCAGGACCGTCCTGGCGACGCGGCGAAGATCTTCGAACGCACGGTGAACGTGGCCGGTCGTCAGCCGGAGCTGTTGGGTCAATGGGCGCAGGCCCAGTACTTCGCCGACGGCAAGAAGTGGTCGGACAAGGTTCAGGCCCTGACCGACGAAGCACTCAAAGCCGATCCGAAAGAAGTCACCAGTCTTGGCTTGCTCGGTATTGCTGCCTTTGAAAGCCAGCGTTATCAGGACGCCATCGACTACTGGAATCGTTTACTGGCGCAACTGCCGCCGGAAGACAGTTCCCGTGCCGCGCTGCAAGGCGGGATCACCCGGGCCACCGAGAAACTTGTCGCCAGCGGCGGCAAGGTAGCCCAGGCGCCCGCCGCCAAGGTCGCGGCGCTGCTCAAGGTGCGTGTGGATCTGGCGCCAGACCTGAAAGCCAAGGTCCAGCCGGGCGACAGCGTATTCATCTTCGCCCGCGCCACCTCAGGCCCACCGGCACCATTGGCCGCCAAGCGCCTGACCGTGGCCGACTTGCCGGCGACCGTCGAGCTGGGCGACGCCGACGCAATGATGCCGCAGTTGAAACTGTCGAACTTCCCTGAAGTCCAACTGGTTGCGCGCATTTCTCGCGCCGGCCAACCGACTGCCGGCGAGTGGATCGGTCGCAGCCAGCCTCTGGCCAGCAGCACCACGACGCAGCAAACACTGACCATCGACAGCCCGGACAAATGACAGGAAACGCCACTATGACCGCCATCGCTCGTATCACCCTGCTCAGTATGGTTTTGGGGTTAAGCGCTTGCGTGGTCCAACCGCAGCAGCCTGAACGGCTGCCACCGATCCCGCCGTCGCAGCCGCGTCCAACGCCGTCCCCGACACCGACGCCGGGCAAGCCGAGCATTCCGGCCAAGCCCGCCAAACCGCTGCCACGCACCTCCGCCAGCTTCGCGCCGCCGCCGGGTGGCAACAGCCATTGGGACGCCAAGCTCGGCGTGTACGTACTCGATGATCAGACCAACACCTTCTACCGCCAGCGCACGTACTATCGCTGGAACAACGGCTGGAGCCGGTCGATCAGCCCGAACGGGCCATGGGAAGAGACAGACATCCAAGGCGTTCCGGGCGGGTTGGGACGGCAATTCGGGCAGTAAACTGAAACGGCGATCAAAGGACTGACCGCACCGTTGGCCAGTTCCGGTGCAAACATCCATTCGGATGCCATGGTCAGCCCTTGATGGGCGAGCACGGCTGCACGCAGACCTTCGGCGGCGTTGACGCGAATTCGCCCGCTGATGATGACTGACTGATCATCTGTCCTGTTGCGGAACTGCCAGTTGGCACCCCCACCCAAGGTGTAGACGACTGCCTGATGTTTGCAGAGGTCTGCCGGGCAGGTAGGCCGATATTCAAGCGCCGGGCAGCGGCGAAAAAGGAACCGGTTTCCACCACGTAGACGAAGGTTTCCATTGCGGCAAGGCGGTCCATCTACGGTCCTTGTGAAGATCAGAATGTGGGAGCGAGCCGGCTCCGGGCGGCGTTCCGACGAAGACGGACTGACATTCACCATTGATGTCGACTGATACGCCGCTTTCGTCGGAACGCCGCCCGGAGCCAGCTCGCTCCCACAGGGGATTTGGGTTGTTGGTTAGAACGCAGATTTGCCGATTGAGGCGCCGCCGTCGACAAACAAGGTTTGCCCGGTGATAAACCCGCTCTGTTCGGACAACAAAAACGCAATCGCCGCCGCGATCTCCTGCGGTTGCCCCAACCGCCCCATCGGCACACCGGCCAGATACCGCGCTTCACCTTCGCTGCCCGGTGGATTGTTGGCGCGAAACAGTTCGGTTTCGGTCGGGCCAGGTGCCACGGCGTTCACCGTCACGCCGGTTTGCGCCAGTTCCAGCGCCCAGGATCGCGTGAAGCTGATCAACGCCGCTTTGGCCGCCGCGTACGCAGTGCGCTGCGTGATTCCCAGCACGGTCAGGCTGGAAATGTTCACCACCCGACCCCAGGCCTTGGCGCGCATGTTCGGCAGCAATGCCTGAGTGGCCTGCAACGCCGAATGCAGGTTGACCCGCATCACGTCGTCGAACGTGTCGAGGTCGATTTCCCCCAGCACCTGCGGGCGCACCAGACCGACGTTATTCACCAGCCCGTCGAACTCATAGATCCTGGCCAGATCCGCCAGCACTTCCTGAGTCAGTGCTCTGTCGCTCAGATCCAGCGGAAACAGAATGCCGGGGAACGTCAGGTCGGGCGATCGGGCAATCCCGACCACCTGATGACCCGCGCGGTCCAGGTGCTCGGCGACCGCGCGGCCGATGCCTTTGCTGGCGCCGGTGATGAGAAAGGTACGTCGGGTCATTGCACACTCCTTGAAAGAACATGCCGCGGGTCAGGCGGCATTTGATCGGTTCAGCCGCGAATCGCATCCAGCATCGCGTCAGGCTCAGGACGCTGAGTGTAATCCGGGTTGACCTCGGCGTGACGGATCAGGCTGAGCGAAAGTATTTCACTTCTTGGGAAGAATGCAGCGGCCCGCAATCACACTTTGTAAAACAACCGAGCGTCGCGTTCCGGATTTTTGTGCTTGAGTAAAGATAACTCTAGGGTTACTTTTGCTTGAGCCTGAGCAAGGAGGCTATTGGTGCAGAGCAGGCTGTTGATCAAGGAATTGGAGGCGGCTGGCTGGACACTGGATCGGATTGCCGGCAGTCATCACCTCTTCAAACACCGATACAACCCGTACACGATACCCATCCCTCATCCGAAAAAGGATTTGCCGATCGGGACGGTCAAAAGCATCAGGAGGCGAGCCGGGCTGTATTGCCCGGGAGCCAGTTACGCAGGAGATCCATAATGCAATATCCAATCTGTATCGAGTGGGGCGACGAGAACACCGCCATCGGTATTCAGATCCCCGATATTCCAGGCGCCGTAACGGCCGGGGATACGTTTGAAGATGCCTACAACGCGGCGGTCGAGATTGCCCACATCATGCTTCAGGAGATTGCGGCAGACGGGGAGTCGATTCCCATGCCTACATCTGCTGCTGCTCACCGTGGGAATCCGGACTTTGCCGACATGGGCTGGGGAATGCTGGAGCTGGACATCGCGCCGTACATGGGAAAAACCGAGAAGGTCAACGTGACGCTGCCCGGCTATGTGATTCAGCGCATTGATCGATATGTGCGTGAGCACAATGTCAAAAGCCGTTCTTCCTTTCTGGCGGATGCGGCGATGGAGAAGTTGGTTCGGCACTGAGTGAAATGGAGACCATCGCCTTCGCGGGCGCCTACCCTTGCCCGCGATGCTTTTAATGATTACGCGGTCGCCAACGAACGCTTCTCCGAAACACTCAAAAACCGCAACAACGCCAACAGCGGAAACGCACTGCCCACAATCACGATCCACAACCAGCCACCGCGTTCATACACCGCACTGGCCACCGAAGAACCAAACGCGCCACCGATGAAGATGCTGGTCATGTACAGCGCATTCAGGCGGCTGCGGCTTTTGGCATCGAGGGCGTAGACAGCGCGTTGGCCGAGGACCATGTTCATCTGCACGCAGAAGTCGAGCACCACGCCGGTGACCGCGAGGCCGATGACGCTGTAGGCCGGGTGGATGAAGGCGGGCAGGAAGCTCAGGCTGGCGAACAGCAGGGCCAGCAGTGAAGCAATGCGAGTGTGGCCGGCATCGGCCAGTCGACCGGCAATGGGGGCGGCGATGGCGCCGATGGCCCCGACCAGGGCGAAGATCGCGATCTGGGTTTGCGACAAGCCATGATTGCGCGCCAGTTCCAGCGGCACGGCGGTCCAGAACAGGCTGAAGGTGGCGAACATGCACCCCTGATAAAACGCGCGCTGACGCAACACTGGTTGTTGACGCAACAGGGTCCACAGAGACCCCAGCAACTGACCGTAAGAAGCGCTGTGATCAGGCTGACGCTTGGGAATCGTCAGCGCCAACACCATGCTGATCGCCGCCATCAACACTGCTGCAATCACAAACATCGCACGCCAGCCAAAATGGTCAGCCACCACGCTGGACACCGGCCGCGCCAACAGAATCCCCAGCAGCAAACCGCCCATGATCCCGCCGACCACACGGCCACGAGACTCTTCCGGTGCCAAATGTGCAGCCAGTGGAATCAGGATCTGAACCGACACCGAACTGAAACCCACCAGCAACGAGATCAGCAAAAACACGTTTGGCTGATCGGTGAGCGCAGCGCCCAGCAGACTGGCAATCGCCACCACGGTGGTGATGATCATCAAACGGCGGTTTTCCAGCAGATCACCCAGCGGCACCAGGAAGAACAGCCCCAACGCGTAACCGATCTGGGTCAGCGAAACGATCAGGCTGGCCATGGTGCTGGTCAGGCCGATGTCCGGCGCGATCAGGCCGATAATCGGTTGGGCGTAGTAGATGTTGGCAACGATGGCGCCGCAGCAGAAGGCGAATAGCAGCACCATACCTCGGGTCATTGTCGCGGTGCCGTGCGGCACCTGGGTCGCTGGGTTCATAACGGGTCTCGCTGAGCAAAAGAGAATGCGCGCAGGCTAAAGGGCTATCGGAATGGGCAGAAGAGGGCTTGGAGTGATAGCAATCATTCCGTTGCGGAATGAGTGACGGACGTGTGTGATGTCCATCGAGGAACCTTGCGTCAAAACATTGAGGTCCGATGATACATTCACTTACATCCTGTTCGATAGCGTGCTTATGTTCTCTCCTCACGTTTCATAACCGGAAGGCACTTCCATGAATGCGATGTTCCGTCACCTGATTCGCGGCGCTTCAGTTGTTACCTTGATCGGCTAGTTCGCGGCAGGTCTTGCCCAGGCTGCTGACGCGCCGGGCATGCGCGTCGGCGTTCGCGGCGAAAAATCCACTTCGTGACGATGCGCCACCTCTCTAAAACCCGCTTTGCCAGAGCAGTAATCCTGTACCGCTAATAGCTTCGCTTGAACCGTGTACTTTCCCATGAAACACCCCATCAGTTGTGTCCAACTTTTGGGGTGCAGACCAGAGCGTGGGAACGATCGGTCATCGCGCGGCCACAAAAAAGGCGACCTTCTCAGGTCGCCTTTTTCATTGGGCTCAGGAGTTACTGACCGCTGTAGATCTGATCAAAAACCCCACCATCATTGAAGTGAGTCTTCTGCACAGTTCGCCAGTCACCAAAGGTCTTCTCTACCGACAGGAAATCCACTTTCGGGAAACGATCGGTGTACTTGGCCAGCACCGCCGGATCACGCGGACGCAGGTAGTTCGCCGCAGCAATCTCCTGACCTTCCGGCGACCACAGGTACTTCAGGTATTCCTCGGCAGCAGCGCGAGTGCCTTTCTTGTCGACGGTTTTATCGACCACCGACACCGGCGGCTCAGCTTCAGCGGAAACACTTGGGTAGATCACTTCAAATTGGTCACGACCAAACTCACGGGCAATCATTTCCGCTTCGTTTTCGAAGGTCACCAGCACATCACCAATCTGGTTGGTCATGAAGGTTGTGGTGGCTGCGCGGCCACCGGTGTCGAGGACCGGCGCTTGTTTGAACAGCTTGCCGACGAAGTCTTTGGCTTTGCTTTCGTCGCCACCGTTTTTCAGCACATAACCCCAGGCCGAGAGGTAAGTGTAGCGGCCGTTACCCGACGTTTTCGGGTTTGGCACGATCACCTGCACGCCGTCCTTGAGCAAGTCGGGCCAGTCTTTCAGGGCTTTCGGGTTGCCTTTGCGGACGATGAACACGGTGGCCGAGGTGAACGGCGCGCTGTTGTTCGGCAGGCGGGTGACCCAGTTGTCCGGAACCAGTTTGCCGTTGTCCGCCAGGGCGTTGATGTCGGTGGCCATGTTCATGGTGATGACGTCAGCCGGCAGGCCATCGATGACCGAGCGCGCCTGTTTGCTGGAGCCGCCGAAGGACATCTGCAGGGTGATGTTTTCGTTGTGCTCGGCTTGCCAGTGTTTCTGGAAGGCAGTGTTGTAGTCCTTGTAGAAATCGCGCATCACGTCGTAGGAAACGTTAAGCAGGGTCGGTGCGGCCTGAGCCACGCTGGACAGAGCCAGACCAGCGGCCAGAAGTGAGGCGCCAAAGAGTTTTTTCATTGCGCAGTCCTTGTTTTATAAAGAGTGTTCTAAAGTTTTTATTTAAAAGTGAGGCAATTTGCCAGCGACTATAACGGGGCTCGCATAGTCCTTTAAAGATTAAAAAGCACTTTGCTTATTCCATTTTCTGGAACAGCTGATTACCGCACCGTGAGCAGAACGCCGCGCCATGTTCGTGGTTGTTTTTCTTGCACACCGGGCAGTCATGTTGCAGTTGTTCGCCGCGCATGGCATTGGCCAGTTCGGCGGTGAAAATCCCCGTCGGCACGGCGATGATCGAGTAACCGGTGATCATCACCAGCGACGAAACCACCTGGCCCAGCGGCGTTTTAGGCACGATGTCGCCGAACCCCACGGTGGTCAGCGTGACGATAGCCCAATAGATGCCTTTGGGAATGCTGGTGAAGCCGTGCTCCGGGCCTTCGATCACGTACATCAGTGTGCCGAACACCGTCACCAATGTGCAGACGCTGAGCAGAAACACCACGATCTTCTGCTTGCTGCCGCGCAACGCTGACATCAAGTAATTGGCTTGCTTGAGGTACGGGCTGAGCTTGAGTACGCGGAAAATCCGCAGCATCCGAATGATCCGGATAATCAGCAGGTACTGCGCATCGGCGTAATACAGCGCAAGAATGCCGGGCACAATCGCCAGCAAATCCACCAGCCCATAAAAGCTGAACGCATAGCGCAACGGCTTGGGCGAGCAATACAGCCGCAGGCCGTATTCGATGGCGAAGATGACCGTGAAGCCCCACTCGATGTACGCCAGCACATTGGCGTAGTTCTGGTGAATGGAATCGATGCTGTCGAGCATCACGATCACAATGCTGGCGAGGATGATCAACAGCAGGATGCCGTCGAAGCGCCGACCGGCTGTGGTGTCGCTCTGGAAAACCATGACGTAAAGCTCTTCACGCCAGTTTTTGCTGCTGTCCATGGAAAACGCCTGAATCGAGAATCAGCGAAGCCTAGGTTGATTCTCCTCCAGAGTGCAAGGCGTACGGGCGACAGTGGTCTTGCTGAGCATTTGAACAACCGTGCGGATCAGCCAGCAGGAGAGGATGAACGGCGCGGTCAGCGTTGGCAGACCGATGGCGGCAAACACCGGCGTCAGCAACAGCGCTGATGCAATGCCGATGAGCGGCAGCCACGGCAGCCAAGGCTTCTGGCGCTGCGAGCTGAAGGCGAGGGCGGCGAGTACGGCGTTATAGCCACCGAGGCCGATCAATGCGGTGTAGAAGTCGTGATGCAGCATGCTCCAGCCCATGCCCGCGACAGACGCCAACAACGCCCAGCAGAATGCGCGGCGATCAGCGATCAGCAAACCCACGGCAATCATCGCACCGGCCAGCGGATGACCGAGGAACATCACCTGGCCGAGGCCTTTCAGTGGTGCGGCGAGCATGTTCAGCGTATTGATTTCGATCAAGTGCGCATTTGTCGAGGGCGTGGCGAAGCACAGCAGCAACCAGCCCAGCCCCACAAAGGGCGCCGTATAGGCAGGCAGGTATTGGCTGACCCGGACGCGTTTGAGCCACTGTTGAGTGAACATCGCACTCAGTCCGCCAGCGGCAATGATCAGCGGCGGTAACATCGCTGACCAGGGGAAGTAGAGGCTCAGCAGCAAACCGAGCAAAACACCGTTGTAACTGAAGAGCCCGGCCTGTCGATCGGCCTTGGCGTAGCCGCGTCGTTGCGCGGTGAGCAACCCGGCGACACCGCCCAGCAGTGCACCGCCGAGCAGGGCGGGCGCGGTGAAAAGAATGGCCAACAGGCACAGCAGACCGCACAGCGGATGGCGCTGAAGAAAGATCTGACTGAAACCGTTGAGCAGGGCAGTGGCCCAGTCGGGGCAGTGGGTGTTGAAGTGGTTGGCAGGCATTTTTTATCTGTGTGTCAAAGGGACCGAGTTGCCTGCATCGCGAGCAGGCTCACTCCCACACTGAATCTTTGTTCAGCTGATGGATGTGTGAACTACACACATCCACTGTGGGAGCGAGCCGGCACCGGGCGGCGTTCCGACGAAGAGGCCGGTACAGACGCTAAATCAATGTTTCGATACGCAGTGAGTTAGTCGACCCCGGCTGCCCAAACGGCACACCCGCTGTGATCAATAAGGTGTCGCCACGCTTGGCCATGCCCTGCGCCTGGGCAATCTCCAGCGCCGTCGAACACACCTCATCCACCTGCCGCAGCCGATCATTGACCACCGAGTGCACGCCCCAGGCCACCGTCAACCGGCGAGCGGTTTGCAGGTTCGGCGTCAGGTTGAGGATCGGCACCGTCGGCCGTTCCCGCGCCGCACGCAAACTCGAGGTGCCGGATTCGCTGTAATTCACCAGCACCGCCACCGGCAGCACATTGCTGATACGGCGAATCGCGCAGCTGATCGCATCGGAAACAGTCGCTTCAGCCTTGGGCCGGCTCACATCCAGTTGCGCCTGATAGTCCGGGCCGTTTTCCACCTGGCGAATGATCTTGCTCATCATCTGCACGGCTTCCAGCGGGTACTCACCGGACGCGGTTTCCGCCGACAGCATCACCGCATCCGCACCTTCGGCCACGGCGTTGGCAACATCGGTCACCTCGGCACGGGTCGGGGCAGGGGAGAAGCGCATCGACTCCAGCATCTGCGTCGCTACCACCACTGGTTTGCCGAGTTCGCGGCAGATGCTGATGATGTTTTTCTGAATCTGCGGCACGCTTTCGGCCGGCACTTCCACGCCCAGGTCACCGCGAGCGACCATGATCGCGTCGCTCAATTCGGCGATCTCGCGCAGTTGCGTCACCGCCGATGGCTTCTCGATCTTGGCCATCAAAAACGCTTTGTCGCCGATCAGTTCGCGCGCCTCGCGGATGTCTTCCGGACGCTGCACAAACGACAGCGCTACCCAGTCCACACCCAGCTCCAGACCGAAGCTCAAATCGCGACGATCCTTGGCGGTCAGCGGGCTCAGTTCCAGCACCGCTTGCGGTACGTTCACGCCTTTGCGGTCCGACAGTTCGCCGCCATTGAGCACGGTGGTGTCGATGGCGTCGGAGTACTTTGTCACCACGCGAAGACGCAGCTTGCCGTCGTCCAGCAGCAGGTCCATGCCCGGCTCGAGTGCGGCGATGATTTCCGGGTGAGGCAAGCTGACCCGGCGCTCATCCCCCGGCGTCGGGTCAAGATCCAGACGCAGCGCCTGACCGCGATGCAATTGCACCTTGCCCTCGGCGAACTTGCCGACCCGCAGTTTCGGGCCTTGCAGGTCCATCAGAATGCCCAGCGGATAATTCAGCTGGCGCTCGACTTCACGAATCCACTGATAGCGCTGAGCGTGGTCGGCGTGATCACCGTGGCTGAAGTTCAGGCGAAAGATGTTGACCCCGGCCTGCACCAGCTCACGGATGTCGTCGATCCCATTAGTGGCAGGACCGAGGGTGGCGAGGATTTTAACCTTCTTGTCAGGCGTCATTTTTAGGGCTCTCGAGAATCAGGATGGCACGGAAGTCGTTGACGTTGGTGCGGGTCGGCTCAGTGACGATCAGCGCGTCCAGCGCCTCGAAATAGCCGTAGCCATTGTTGTTGTCCAACTCGTCGCTGGCGCTCAGGCCGAGGGCGGCGGCGCGGGCGTAACTGTCCGGGGTCATGATTGCGCCGGCGTTGTCTTCGGAGCCATCGATGCCATCGGTGTCGCCAGCCAGCGCGTAGACGCCGGGCAGGCCTTTAAGGCTGTCGGTCAGGCTCAACAGGAATTCGGCGTTGCGCCCGCCACGGCCATTGCCGCGTACGGTGACCGTGGTTTCACCGCCCGAGAGGATTACGCAGGGCGCCGCCAATGGCTGACCGTGCAGCACGACCTGACGGGCGATACCGGCGTGAACCTTGGCCACTTCGCGGGATTCGCCCTCCAGGTCGCCAAGGATCAGCGGGCTGAAACCGGCCTGGCGCGCTTTCACCGCAGCGGCTTCAAGCGACTGTTGTGGACGAGCGATCAGCTGGAAGTGACTGCGCGCCAGGCTAGGGTCGCCGGGTTTGACCGTCTCTGATTCCGGGCTCTGCAGCCAATTGCGCACCGAGGCCGGGACTTCAATGGCGTAACGCTTAAGGATCGCCAGGGCTTCGGCAGAGGTGCTCGGGTCGGCCACGGTGGGGCCGGAGGCGATGACGGTGGCGAGGTCGCCCGGTACATCGGAAATCGCATAGGTATAAACAGTGGCAGGCCAGCAGGCTTTGCCGAGGCGGCCGCCCTTGATCGCCGAGAGGTGCTTGCGTACGCAATTCATCTCGCCAATGGTGGCGCCGGATTTGAGCAGGGCTTTGTTGATCGACTGCTTGTCGGCCAGGGTGATGCCGGCCGCGGGCAAAGCCAGCAGGGCAGAGCCGCCGCCCGAGAGCAGGAAGATCACACGGTCGTCTTCAGTCAGATTGCTGACCAGTTCCAACACGCGTTTGGCGACCGCCAGACCGGCAGCATCGGGCACCGGGTGAGCGGCTTCAACCACTTCGATTTTTTCACACGGGGCGCCGTGACCGTAACGCGTCACCACTAGACCTGACACTTCACCCTGCCAGCAACGCTCCACCACTTGAGCCATGGCCGCGGCGGCTTTGCCGGCGCCGATGACGATCACCCGACCGCTGCGATCTTTGGGCAAATGGGCTTCGAGGACTTGCTGCGGATGGGCCGCGTCGATGGCTGTGGCAAACAGCTCGCGCAGGAATTGTTGCGGATTGACCGACATGGCGGGCTCCCGGATTTCTTGTTATTGGGTTTGACGCGGACCCTGTGGGAGCGAGCCTGCTCGCGAATGCGGTGTGTCAGCCAACATAGATGTTGAATGTGAAACCGCTTTCGCGAGCAGGCTCGCTCCCCCAGGGTTTTGTGCGGGGCTTGCTTATTTATCGCGAATCGAGAAATTCGCCATGTGTTCCAGGCCCTTGATCAGCGCCGAGTGGTCCCAGTTGCTGCCACCGATCGCTGCGCAGGTGCTGAACACTTGCTGGGTGTTGGCGGTGTTCGGCAGGTTGATGCCCAACTCGCGCGCGCCGGCCAGGGCCAGGTTCAGGTCCTTCTGGTGCAGGCTGATGCGGAAGCCTGGGTCGAAGGTGCCTTTGATCATGCGTTCGCCGTGCACTTCGAGGATCTTCGAGGATGCGAAGCCGCCCATCAGTGCTTCGCGCACCTTGGCGGGATCGGCACCGTTTTTCGACGCGAACAGCAGGGCTTCGGCCACGGCCTGGATGTTCAGCGCCACGATGATCTGGTTCGCCACTTTGGCGGTTTGACCGTCGCCGTTGCCGCCCACCAGGGTGATGTTCTTGCCCATCGCCTGGAACAGCGGCAGAACGCGTTCGAAGGCATCGGCATCGCCGCCGACCATGATGCTCAGGGTCGCGGCCTTGGCGCCGACTTCACCGCCGGACACTGGCGCGTCGAGGTACTGAGCGCCTTTTTCGTTGATTTTGGCAGCGAAGGCTTTGGTGGCCGTCGGCGAGATCGAGCTCATGTCGATCACGACTTTGCCTTTGCCAACACCGGCCGCAACACCGTCGGCGCGGAACAGCACGTCATCGACCTGCGGGGTATCCGGCACCATGACGATGATGAATTCGGCTTCTTGCGCGACTTCTTTCGGGTTCGCCAGGGCGACGGCGCCACCGGCAATCAGGTCAGCAGGCGCGGGGTCGTGGTGCGCCGACAGGAACAGGCTGTGACCGGCTTTCTGCAGGTTCAACGCCATTGGGTGGCCCATGATGCCGGTGCCGATAAATCCGATTTTAGCCATGAGAAATTCCTCTTTTTTTATGTGGCCCTCTGTAGGAGCTGCCGAAGGCTGCGATCTGTTGATCTTGATCTTGAAAGGCAAAGTCAAAAGATCGCAGCCTTCGGCAGCTCCTACAGGGATGTCATGTTCGGTTAGATTGCGTTATGGGTTTTCAACCAGCCCAAACCTGCTTCAGTGGTGGTCAGCGGCTTGTATTCGCAGCCAACCCAACCCTGATAACCGATGCGGTCCAGGTGTTCGAACAGGAAGCGGTAGTTGATTTCACCGGTGCCCGGTTCGTTGCGTCCTGGGTTGTCCGCCAATTGCACGTGATTGATCTCGCCCAGGTGCGCAGCCATGGTGCGGGCCAGGTCGCCCTCCATGATTTGCATGTGGTAGATGTCGTATTGCAGGAACAGATTGGCGCTGCCGACCTGTTCGCGAATCGACAGGGCTTGCGCGGTGTTGTTCAGGTAGAAACCCGGGATGTCGCGGGTGTTGATCGCTTCCATCACCAGTTTGATGCCCGCCGCTTGCAGCTTGTCGGCGGCGTACTTGAGGTTGGCGACGAAGGTTTTTTCCACGGTGGCATCGTCGATGCCTTGTGGACGAATACCGGCCAGGCAGTTGACCTGGGTGTTGCCCAACACTTTCGCGTAGGCAATCGCCAGGTCGACACCGGCGCGGAACTCTTCAATCCGGTCCGGCAGGCACGCGATACCGCGTTCGCCCTTGGCCCAGTCACCGGCCGGCAGGTTGAACAGCACTTGGGTCAAGCCATTGGCATCGAGCTTGGCTTTGATCTCGGCGGAGCTGAAGTCGTAAGGGAACAGGTATTCGACACCACTGAAGCCGGCCTTGGCGGCAGCTTCAAAACGGGCAAGAAAATCCTGCTCGGTGAACAGCATGGACAGGTTGGCTGCGAAACGCGGCATGGTGGTCTCCTGTAAAAATAGGTGCCTGTAGCAGCTGCCGAGGTACGAGGCTGCGTTGGGCTGCGAAGCGGCCCCCGAGCGGTCCTGCGGACACGCAACGCAGCCTCGTGCCTCGGCAGCTGCTACAGGTATCAGGTCAACTTAATCCAGCAACGAAATCGCCGTTGGCGCATCGTTGCCGACCAGCGCCAGGTCTTCGAATTCGTTGACGGCGTTGATCTCGGTGCCCATGGAAATGTTGGTCACACGCTCCAGAATAATCTCGACGATCACCGGCACCTTGAACTCTTCGATCAGCTCCTGAGCCTTGCGCAGGGCAGGCTGGATCTGACCCGGTTCGAATACACGCAGCGCCTTGCAGCCCAGGCCTTCGGCGACCGCGACGTGGTCGACACCGTAACCGTTGAGTTCCGGAGCGTTCAGGTTATCGAAGGACAGCTGCACGCAGTAGTCCATGTCAAAACCGCGCTGAGCCTGACGGATCAGCCCCAGGTAGGAGTTGTTCACCACCACGTGGATGTACGGCAGCTTGAACTGCGCGCCCACCGCCAATTCTTCGATCATGAACTGGAAGTCATAGTCGCCCGACAACGCCACAACCTTGCGGGTCGGATCAGCCTTGACCACGCCCAGCGCTGCCGGAATGGTCCAGCCCAGAGGACCAGCCTGACCGCAGTTGATCCAGTGACGCGGTTTGTAGACGTGCAGGAACTGCGCGCCGGCAATCTGCGACAGACCGATGGTGCTGACGTAGCACGTGTCCTTGCCGAACACCTGGTTCATCTCTTCGTAAACGCGCTGCGGTTTGACCGGCACGTTGTCGAAGTGAGTCTTGCGATGCAGGCTGGCTTTGCGCTGCTGGCAGTCTTGCAGCCAGGCGCTGCGGTTTTTCAGCTTGCCGGCGGCTTGCCATTCGCGAGCGACTTCGATGAACACGGTCAGCGCGGCAGCGGCGTCGGAAACGATGCCCAGGTCCGGGGTGAACACGCGACCGATCTGGGTCGGTTCAATGTCGACGTGAATGAATTTGCGGCCTTCGGTGTAAACGTCGATCGAACCGGTGTGACGGTTGGCCCAGCGGTTACCGACACCCAGCACCAGGTCGGATTTGAGCATCGTGGCGTTGCCGTAGCGGTGCGAGGTTTGCAGACCGACCATGCCGACCATCAACGGGTGATCGTCCGGAATGGTGCCCCAGCCCATCAGGGTCGGGACCACCGGGATACCGGTCAGCTCGGCGAACTCCACCAGCAATTCGCTGGCGTCGGCATTGATGATGCCGCCACCGGCCACCAGCAACGGACGCTCGGCCTGATCGAGCATGGCCAGGGCCTTCTCGATTTGCACGCGGTTAGCGGTTGGCTTGGCCAGCGGCAGTGGTTCGTAGGCGTCGATGTCGAATTCGATTTCAGCCATCTGCACGTCGAACGGCAGATCGATCAGCACCGGGCCTGGACGGCCGGAGCGCATTTCGTAAAAGGCTTTCTGGAACGCGTAAGGCACCTGGCCCGGTTCCATGACGGTGGTTGCCCACTTGGTCACTGGCTTGACGATCGAGGTGATGTCGACCGCCTGGAAGTCTTCCTTGTGCATACGGGCGCGGGGGGCCTGGCCGGTAATGCAAAGAATCGGGATCGAGTCGGCCGAGGCGCTGTAGAGCCCGGTGACCATGTCGGTACCGGCCGGGCCGGAAGTGCCGATGCACACGCCGATGTTGCCGGCCTTGGTGCGGGTGTAGCCCTCGGCCATGTGCGAGGCGCCTTCAACGTGGCGAGCGAGGACGTGATCGATGCCACCGACCTTCTGCAAGGCGGAGTACAGCGGGTTGATCGCGGCGCCCGGGATGCCAAAAGCGGTATCAACCCCTTCACGGCGCATCACCAGAACGGCGGCTTCGATTGCTCTCATTTTGCTCATGGTTTTGGTGCCTCTTACGTTCTGTAATTGTATACAAGTGGCTTTGCGCAGAGTGTATTCACGGCGGACGGCGCAGGTCAATCCATTTTCTCAAGCGACTGTTTCATTCGTCGGAAGCCCGATCTGCTGTGGCTTTTCGTCGCATGTGGCGCTTTTCGAAAATTATTGTATACAAAAAAATAACTCATTGTGTTCTATTTGTTGCATCGGACTCTGAACGAAAACAGTCCAGCAGCTTTCCCTATAGCAAAATGAGGACGGCACCATGAGCGCTTTAACCTTGAAAGTCGCAGTCAACCTGATCAGTCAGGCCATCTCCGCGGGGCGTGCAATCTCGGCGGCTCCATTGACCATCGCGGTGCTGGATGCCGGTGGGCATCTGATCTCCCTGCAACGCGAAGACGGCGCCAGCCTGCTGCGCCCGCAGATCGCCATCGGCAAAGCCTGGGGCGCCATCGCCCTGGGCAAAGGCTCGCGCCTGCTGGCACTGGACGCCCAACAACGGCCGGCGTTCATCGCCGCCTTGAATAGTCTGGGGCAGGGCAGCGTCGTCCCGGCACCGGGCGGCGTTTTGATTCGGGATCAGGAAGGGAATGTGCTGGGGGCTGTTGGTATTAGCGGTGATCTTTCTGATGTTGATGAGCAATGTGCGATCAACGCGATTGAGGCGTTGGGGTTGCGGGCGGATGCGGGGGTGACTGCTTGATCTTGTAGTGACACCCATTGCTATCGCGGGCAAGTCGGATCGCCGCACCGCGGCTCCCACAAGGATCGACGGCGTTCACTGGTTCTGTGTACACCAACAGACCCTGTGGGAGCGGGCTTGCCCGCGATGGCTGTCTACCAGACACATCCAGCTAAAAGTCTGCATCATCACCCGGCATTTCCAGGTCTAGTCTTTCATGAACCAATCATGAGAGAGGCAATGGAATGCCTGACTTACCCGCTTCACATCGCCTACGAACGGGCCGTTATGCCGAGCCCAATCGAGTCTATTTGCTGACCACCAATACACTTGATCGTGAACCGGTTTTTAAGGATTTTGCTTTGGGCAGACTGGTCGTTCATCAATTTCGCCAAGCACAAAATCAGGGGTTGGTGAATTCACTGGCTTGGGTAGTTATGCCTGATCACTTCCATTGGCTGGTCCAATTGGAGAAATGTTCGCTCAGCAATCTGATGCGCCAAACCAAGTCATTGAGTACTCGAGAGGTGAACCTTTCCAGTAATAGAAATGGACCACTCTGGCAGCAGGGCTATCACGATCGGGCATTGAGGCGAGAGGAAGACTTGGTGAAGATGGCGCGGTACGTTGTAGCCAACCCATTGCGGGCAGGGCTCGTAGAACACCTAGGCGATTATCCGCTGTGGGATGCTATTTGGCTTTGATCAAACTCCGAGTCGCCGCCATCGCGGGCAAGCCCGCTCACACAGGTTTCGAGGGTGCTCACACCTTTTGTGTCACCACAGATCGTGTGGGAGCGGGCTTGCCCGCGATTGGGCTTCACTCGATTTACCTGTCCGGCTCACACCC
This sequence comes from Pseudomonas sp. NPDC098740, assembly GCF_044760065.1. NCBI lineage: Bacteria > Pseudomonadati > Pseudomonadota > Gammaproteobacteria > Pseudomonadales > Pseudomonadaceae > Pseudomonas > Pseudomonas sp. NPDC098740. Next base: position 316,733 of record NZ_JBIWAM010000006.1, read on the forward strand.
CTTGAGTACCAACCGGATAATCGTCTGCGCCGCCGCTTCATAGTCGGCCTCATCGAGCTTGGCCTTTCCGGTTACCGCGGAAATCTGCCAGTCGAAGTCGGCATAGGTCTGGGTCGCGGCCCAGATGCTGAACATCAGGTGGTTGGGGTCGATCGGGGCGATCTGGCCGCGGTCGATCCAGGTCTGGATGCAGTCGATGTTGTGCTTGGCCTGGCCGTTGAGCCGTTCAACCAGATCGGCGCTCAGGTGCGGGGCGCCGTGCATGATTTCGCTGGCAAAAACCTTGGAGGCAAAGGGCAGGTCGCGGGAGATGCGGATTTTCGAGCGGATGTAGCCGCTCAGCACTTCACTGGGCGCGCCGTCGGCGTTGAACGGTGTCGAGGCCTGCAGAATCGGTTCGATGATGCTTTCCAGGACCTCGCGGTAGAGGTTTTCCTTGGATTTGAAGTAGTAGTAGACGTTGGGCTTGGGCAATCCCGCCTTGGCTGCGATGTCACTGGTTTTGGTCGCAGCGAAGCCCTTGTCGGCAAATTCTTCACTGGCGGCACGCAGGATCAGTTGTTTGTTGCGCTCGCGGATAGTGCTCATAAACCAGGGGGTTCCTTGCCTGTTCTGGCGGTTGCGCATGGTAGCACCGGCCTCGCGCGGCGCTCAAGAATGCCCCGTGCGGCACCCGACCGCGTTATGCTGCGCGGCATTCATTCAAGAAGGAAACCTGATTCATGGCAGGAAGCAGTTTGCTGTTGCTGATCGATGACATTGCCGCGGTACTCGACGATGTGGCGTTGATGACCAAAATGGCCGCCAAGAAGACTGCTGGCGTGCTCGGCGACGATCTGGCGCTCAATGCCCAACAGGTTTCCGGTGTGCGTGCCGAGCGGGAATTCCCGGTGGTGTGGGCGGTGGCCAAGGGCTCTTTTCTCAACAAGCTGATCCTGGTGCCGTCGGCCTTGGCCATCAGTGCATTCATTCCGTGGCTGGTCACACCGTTGTTGATGATCGGCGGTGCTTACCTGTGTTTCGAAGGTTTCGAAAAACTGGCCCATAAATTCCTGCACAGCAAGGCTGAAGACCAGGCCGAGCATGCAGAGCTGGTTGAGGCCGTGGCTGATCCGGCGGTCGATCTGGTGGCGTTCGAGCAGGACAAGATCAAAGGCGCCATCCGCACCGACTTCATTCTCTCTGCTGAAATCATCGCAATCACCCTGGGCACCGTGGCGGATGCTCCGCTGACCCAGCAAGTCATCGTCCTCTCGGGCATTGCCATCGTCATGACCATTGGCGTGTATGGCCTGGTGGCCGGCATCGTCAAACTCGACGACCTCGGCTTGTGGCTGACTCAGAAGCCTGGACAGATGGCCAAAAGCATTGGCAGCGGGATCCTGCGTGCGGCGCCGTACATGATGAAAAGCCTGTCGGTGATCGGCACGGCGGCGATGTTCCTGGTGGGTGGCGGAATTCTCACCCACGGCGTGCCGGTGGTTCATCACTGGATTGAGAGTGTCAGCGCAGGGGCGGGCGGTGCCGGGTTTATCGTGCCGACGTTGCTGAATGCGGTGGCGGGGATTGTGGCGGGGGCGGTGGTGTTGGCGGGTGTGATGGTTGCCAGCAAAACCTGGAAAGCACTGAAAGGCTGAAGCTAGAACTCTTTCCATAAGTAACGCATAACAAATGTGGGAGCGAGCTTGCTCGCGATAGCGGTGTAACAATCAACATAGAAGTTGAATGTTATGGCCTCATCGCGAGCAAGCTCGCTCCCACAGTTGTTTATTGCCGATGGATTTACTCGGCGATCTGCAACTTGCGCGACTCGGTGTACACGTAGCGCACTTTCTCGTACTCGAATGGCGAGTTCAGTTGGCCGTAGCGGAAGCCGGTCTGGTAGCGCTTGTCGACGCTGCGCAGGACCCAGACCTCGGGGTGGTTGGAGCTGACTTCGGAGACGTTCAGGAAGTTGATCGCCGATTCCGCGCTGAAGTCCACCACCAGGCCGCCGGTGTCGCGGATGTTCGAAGGGCCGAGGATCGGCAACACGAAGTAGGCGCCGCTGGGTACACCGTAGAAGCCCAGCGTCTGGCCGAAGTCTTCGCTCTGGCGCGGCAGACCCATGGCGGTGGCCGGATCCCACAGGCCGGCGATGCCGACGGTGGTGTTGAGCAGCAGGCGCGCGGTGGTTTCCATCGAGCGCTGCCCCTTGAACTGTAGCAAGCTGTTCAACAGGTTCGGCACGTCACCGAGGTTATTGAAGAAGTTGCTGACGCCAGTACGCAGGAAGCTCGGAGTGATGTAGTGATAGCCGTCAACCACTGGCAGGAACACCCATTGGTCGAAGCGGTAGTTGAAGTGGTAGACGCGGCGGTTCCACTCTTCCAGCGGGTCGTAGACGTTCAGCGCGTTGAGCGTCGAGCGTTCGAATTCGCGCTGATCCAGCCCCGGGTTGAATTTGAGTTTGCTCAACGGCTCCTTGAAGCCGTCACTGTCAATCACAACCGGTGCGTTGGCTTTGCTGTTGTCGGCATTGGCGACGCCTGCACAGAGTAACGCGGCGATAAGCAGGAGGTATTTAGCCACGGAAGAACTCCAGCATGGCGTCGCTGTTGACGCGGTAATTAAGGTTGCCGCAATGGCCGCCCAGCGGATAAACGGTCAAACGATCGCCAAAGGTCTTGCGCAGGAAACCAAGGTCGCCAGGGCCGAGAATCACGTCGTCGGCGTTGTGCATGACGGCAATTTTCGGGCTGTCGTGCAGGTAATCCTTGAGTGCATACAAACTGACCTGGTCGATCAGTTGCAGCAGGCTGCCGCCGTCGGTGCGGGCGCGCCACATCGGAATGACTTGCTCGGTGATGTAGCAGTCGAAGTCACACTGCAGCGCGCGTTTGAGGAACGGCGTGAGGGTGGTGCCTTCGGTGATTGGGTATTTCGGTGGAGTGATCAGACCGCGACGGTTGATCAGGTCCGAGGTGAAGGCAATGTCGGCTGCCGAGAAGCGGAACGAAGTGCCGATCAGCATGGCCATCTGTTCGTTGCTCAGGTGCTGCTTGGACTGCTGGAAGTCGTAGAGCAGCGCATCGTTGAGGTCGATGTAACCTTTCTGCTGGAAGTAACGGGTCAGTTTGTCCAGCACCAGCTCATAGAAAGTGGTGGTGTTGTTGATGCCCTTGACCTCGGTCTGGACCAGCTTGTCCAGGTTGGTGATCGAGGTATAGAGATTGACCGGCGGGTTGAGCAGCAAGACTTTCTTGAAGTTGAAGCTGCGGCGGGTTTCGTCCAGGTGCGCGACGAATGCCGCGTCCAGTGCGCCCAGGCTGTAACCGGTCAGGTAGTAATCGGTAACGTTCACATTCGGGTTTTGTGCTCGCACGGCCTGCATCACCCGGTACATGTCTTCGGCGTCTTCCTTGGTGATGCCGGGTGTAGCGAAACGTGAGGCGGCGCTCATGAAATCGAAGCTGGTGGGCGACGACAGTTGCACCACATGGTAACCGGCCTTGTAGTAGAGTTTTTTCAGGTACTCGTTGTGGCTGCTGTCATAGCGCGCGCCGGTGCCGGCGATCAGGAAGATCAGCGGTGCGGCTTTGTCCTGGGTGGCGATGCGATAGGTGAGTTTCTTCACCGGCCAGAAGTTGTCCGGTAGGTCGAATGCTCGCTCCGGGCGCAACGTGACGCTGCGAGTTGCCTGATCGATGTCATCGTCCAGCGGTAACTCCGGACGCAGGTCCGGCGGCGTCGTCGCGATTGTCGCCTCGAACGGGTTGGTCAAGGGGTAGCCATAACTGGCGGCGTCGATGTCGACGGCCAGTGCGGACGCACTCAAAATAAGGCCGCCAAACAGGGCGGCGAAGCGCAAGGAACGGAGCATGACTAGATCTCTTAGAGAAAGGTGCCAAATGAAGTTCGCAGGCTATGACCACGGGGTTTGCGCCAAAGTGCCATGGATCGGCACCAATCAGGCCTAGTTTCGGAGTAATAGTAGCTGGACGATACACTTTGCAGCTATTTCGTGACCAATTATCTGTTGCGCGCGTTTGCTTACCGCTGGCGGGAGATTAAGCTGGCCGCCGTTTTCGTTTATTGGAGTGCTTCATGTCCCGCCGTCTGCCTGTGATTCTGCTGCTCGTTCTCCTGCCGTTATGGCTGGCCGCCAGTTATGGCGCGCGTTATGGCTTCATGGAGGATGCTCAATGGGTCGGCATCTGCGTGGACGAAGCGAGCCGCTGGGAATGTCAGGTTCGTTCGAGCCTGGGTCTGATGATTCACTTCAATGTCTTGGGCTTCGCGGCATTGGCGGCAGCCGTTATCGGTTTTGTGCTACCGGGCCGGGCAGGGTGGTGGTTGGCCGTGTTGGCGCTGGTTTTCGGGTTTCCGGCGTTGGCGTTGTACAACACGACTTTGGCTGTTTTTACGGTGGTGATTGCTGGGTTGCGGTTGGTCCGGGAAAACCGCGTTGCCTGATACAGAAAGATCGCAGCCTGCGACAGCTCCTACACAGGAATACGCGTTTCCCTGTAGGAGCTGCCGCAGGCTGCGATCTGTTGATCTTGCTTTATGATCAGCCTTTGCGAACCCGCAAACTGCGCCACAACGCTGCAACCATCAACACACTCACCAGCGCCCAACCCCAGGCCTGCTGATTCTGCAACCCTTCACGATACAGCTGTGGCGCAATGCCGGCACCGATGATGAAGGTCAGCAGGGCAATCTCCCGACGCGGCACGCTCACCGGGCGACACAGATAGACCAGCGCCGGCAGGATGAATGCGACACTCGGGAAGCTGCGATAACGTGGATCGAACACCAGCTCCAGCATCGTCACCGCAGCGGCAAACCCGGCCGCGGCGAGCAACCAGCCCGCCCGACGTTCCAGCGTGTTGAACGCGCGTCCGCGCCAGCCAGTGCGAGCGCTCAGGGTCAGTGCCGCATGCGCCAGCACCAACCCGTTCAACGCCGTCAGCAAAGCGACCCACAACCATTCACTGGTAAACCGCGTAGTGACACGGGCCAGGTCGCCCCAGGCGCCAATCGAGCAAGCGGCCAGCGCACCCAATAGCGGTAGAACCAGCGCTGCGCGAGTGCTGCGTACACGGCCGCCGAGGATCAACGTGCCAAGGAAGATCAAACCACCCACCGCCAGCCACTGCGTCCAGTAAGGCACGTTCGACACCGGACCGGCGAGCACGCCCTTGTCCTGGCGATCGGCATCGAACAGCCCCCAGTAACCACCGACCGCACCTTCGCTGGCGCGTTTCCACGGCTGGTCGAAGGCTTCGATCAGGTTGTAATGCCAGCCTTGCTGCTCCGCCATGATGACAAAAGCACGAATGAACTTGGCTTCGTTGACCCGGCTCGGCAGGGCGGTCTCACGCTGACGGCCTTCACTGGGCCAGCCGGTTTCGCCAATCATCACGTCCTTGGGCGCGAACTTGTTGCCGAACACCTGACGTACTTCGGCCACATGCTGCAGGGCGGCATCGATGTTCGACGGGTCATCTTCCCAGTACGGCAACAAGTGGATAGTCAGGAAATCCACCGCCGGGGCAACTTCCGGGTGCTGGAGCCAGAACTCCCAGACGTCGGCGTAAGTGACAGGTTGTTTGACCTGGCTTTTGACTTTGTTAATGAGCTTGGCCAGCTGTGCGCCAGTGACTTCCTTGCGCAACAGGGTTTCGTTGCCGACGATCACCGAGGTCACCACGTCCGCGTTGGCGTTGGCCGAGGCGATCAGCAGGTCGACTTCCTTGGCGGTGTCCACCGGGTTGCTATTGACCCAGGCGCCGATCATCAGCTTCAGTCCGTGCTTGCGCGCCAGGTCGGGCAGGGCCTCGAGGCCGGTCATGGAATAGGTGCGGATGCATTCGAAGCTTTTGGCCAGCAGCGCGAGGTCGGCGTCCATGCGCTCGGGGCGCAGCTTGAACGGCTGATCGAACGGCGATTGGTCCTTGTCGAACGGGGTGTAGGAGGCGCATTGCAGCTTGTGCGTCGCGCTGGCCACGTCCGGCAGCACCACCGGTTTACCGAGGCCGTACCAGAAGCCACCCAGGGCAAAAAGCCCCAACAGGCAGGCGAATAGATAAGCAAAAAAAGGAAAGCGGGATGTCGCGGGCATGGTCAGGCCGTCTGGGAGCAAAGCCGCGCATGTTACCTTCATTTGCCGCGTGCTTGGTGGCCTGCATACTTTTGACATGCAAAGTTCGGGCGGATTGGCCGGCGGACTTCCGGTGGTCTAGATTAATGGCGTTCTGATGTCGTTTCTCGATGCCTTGAGGTCGCTGGCAGAGAAGGTCGCCATTGTCGTGAGGTTGATTATCGACGCATCAGTGCTCTCATCGATAAATCGCGCTGATGTTCGGACGAGTTTGCGGTGGGCGTGATGGGGGCGCTGTGCACCATAACAATACGTTGACGCGACTCGGCATCCGTCGAGCGCAGCACTTTCGGGGAAGTAACGATGAAAATGCGACGACTTTTAGGCGCGAGTGCCGCTCTGGTGCTTGCGATTGGCTCCACATTCGCCAATGCCGAGAGCAAAACCCTGAGCATCGGCTACGTTGACGGTTGGTCCGACAGCGTTGCCACCACTCATGTGGCGGCCGAAGTGATCAAGCAGAAGCTGGGTTATGACGTGAAGTTGCAAGCTGTCGCCACCGGGATCATGTGGCAGGGTGTGGCCACCGGGAAACTCGACGCCATGATGTCTGCGTGGCTGCCTGTGACTCACGGCGATTACTGGACCAAGAACAAGGATCAGGTCGTCGATTACGGTCCGAACTTCAAAGACGCGAAAATCGGCTTGATCGTGCCGGAGTACGTCAAAGCCAAATCCATTGATGATCTTAAAACCGACGACAGCTTCAAAAAACGCATCGTCGGCATCGACGCCGGTTCAGGCGTAATGCTCAAGTCCGAGCAGGCAATCAAGGACTACGATCTGACCGGCTATCAACTCAAGGCCAGTTCCGGCGCCGGGATGATCGCCGAGCTGACCCGTGCCGAGAAGAAAAACGAATCCATCGCCGTTACCGGTTGGGTGCCGCACTGGATGTTCGCCAAGTGGAAACTGCGCTTCCTGGATGATCCGAAAGGCGTTTTTGGCGCGGCTGAAACCGTGAACAACATCGGCAGCAAAGAACTGGCCACCAAGGCTCCGGAAGTTGCCAAGTTCCTGAAGAACTTCCAGTGGGCGTCGAAAGACGAAATCGGCGAAGTCATGTTGGCCATTCAAGATGGTGCCAAACCTGAAGCCGCAGCGAAGGATTGGGTGGCCAAACACCCGGAACGCGTTGCAGACTGGATCAAATGATTTGAGCTGACGCGTCTAGTCAGCACCTTCCAGGGCCGCTTGATATCACAGTCAAGCGGCCTTTTGCTTTTCTGCATTTCATGTAGAGAGATGACGGGTGCAAAGCAGGCTAATTATTAATTGCTGAAAAATGGCAAAACCGTCATGTCGTTCTAATACTAAGGTCGTCTGGAACCAGTTCCGTAGCCGCATAGAGTGGATGACGTTACAACTTCATCTGTGCTGCGAGGATAAAAACAATGAACGACAGCATTTACCTCTCGATTCAAAACAGCCCGCGCTTTAAGGAGCTGGTTAGTAAGCGAGAAAGGTTCGCCTGGATTCTTTCGGCGATCATGCTTGGGCTTTACTCCGGATTCATCCTGTTGATTGCTTACGGGCCGCATATTCTGGGCGCGAAAATCAGCCCTGAGTCTTCGATTACCTGGGGGATACCGATTGGTGTCGGGCTGATTCTCTCGGCCTTTATCCTGACTGCAATCTACGTACGACGCGCCAATGGCGAATTCGACGACCTGAACAATGCGATTCTCAAGGAGGCTCAGCAATGATCCGGCGTCTAATGGCTCTATTGAGCATCGCAGCTTTCGCGCCTGGTGCCTGGGCCGCTGAAGCCCTGACTGGTGAAGTCAACAAACAACCGCTTAACGTCTCTGCGATTTTGATGTTCGTAGCGTTCGTCGGTTTGACCCTGTGCATCACCTACTGGGCTTCCAAGCGTAACAATTCGGCAGCCGACTACTATGCGGCGGGTGGCAAGATCACCGGCTTCCAGAACGGTCTGGCGATTGCCGGTGACTACATGTCGGCGGCGTCCTTCCTGGGTATTTCCGCCCTGGTGTTCACCTCCGGCTACGACGGCCTGATCTACTCGATCGGCTTCCTGGTGGGCTGGCCGATCATTCTGTTCCTGATCGCCGAGCGCCTGCGTAACCTGGGTAAATACACCTTTGCCGACGTGGCGTCCTATCGCCTTGGGCAAACACAGATCCGCACGCTGTCCGCTTGCGGCTCGCTGGTGGTGGTGGCGTTCTACCTGATCGCGCAAATGGTCGGTGCCGGCAAGCTGATTCAGCTGCTGTTCGGTCTCGACTATCACATTGCAGTGATCCTGGTCGGTGTCCTGATGTGCATGTACGTGTTGTTCGGCGGCATGCTGGCGACCACTTGGGTGCAGATCATCAAGGCAGTGTTGCTGCTGTCCGGTGCCTCGTTCATGGCGCTGATGGTGATGAAGCACGTCAACTTCGACTTCAATGCGCTGTTTTCCGAGGCGATCAAGGTTCACGCCAAAGGTGAAGCGATCATGAGCCCGGGTGGCCTGGTGAAAGACCCGATCTCAGCGTTCTCCTTAGGGCTGGCACTGATGTTCGGTACCGCGGGCCTGCCGCACATTCTGATGCGCTTCTTCACCGTGAGTGATGCGAAAGAAGCTCGCAAGAGCGTGCTGTATGCAACCGGCTTCATTGGTTACTTCTACATCCTTACCTTCATCATCGGCTTCGGCGCGATCTTGCTGGTTAGCACCAACCCTGCCTTTAAAGATGCGGCTGGCGCGCTGTTGGGCGGCAACAACATGGCGGCGGTGCACTTGGCCAACGCGGTGGGTGGCAGTGTTTTCCTTGGCTTCATCTCTGCAGTGGCGTTCGCGACCATTCTGGCGGTTGTGGCTGGTTTGACCCTGGCCGGCGCTACGGCGGTGTCTCACGACCTTTACGCCAGCGTGATCAAGAAGGGCAAGGCGAACGACAAGGACGAGATCCGCGTCTCGAAAATCACCACCGTCTGTCTGGGTGTGTTGGCGATTGGTCTGGGCATTCTGTTCGAAAGCCAGAACATCGCGTTCATGGTGGGCCTGGCGTTCTCCATCGCGGCGAGCTGTAACTTCCCGGTGCTGCTGCTTTCCATGTACTGGAAGAAGCTGACCACGCGTGGTGCGATGATTGGCGGCTGGTTGGGTCTGATCAGTGCCGTTGGTTTGATGGTCCTTGGGCCAACCATTTGGGTGCAGATCCTGCATCACGAGAAGGCTATCTTCCCGTATGAGTACCCGGCGCTGTTCTCCATGGCCATTGCGTTTATAGGGATCTGGTTCTTCTCGATCACTGACAAGTCGACTGAGGCTGACAATGAGCGGGCGCTGTTCTTCCCTCAGTTTGTTCGTTCGCAGACGGGTTTGGGGGCGAGTGGGGCTGTTTCGCACTAAGGCTTCAGCTTTGTTTATATAAGCTGCGTTAAACAGAAATGCCCCGGTCGAGAGATTGGGGCATTTTTTGTTGGGCGGTTTATCTCCCGCTATAGGAGAAAAGCGGCCTGACAGCCGACCTGTTTCTTTTGGGTGTACATATCCATTTCTGCGGTAACGGCGGCTGGCGGTTTCGCTCTTACAGCCATCCCTTTCAAGGTCTTTTGACTTTGGCGGCCTTGAGCACCCGATCCGTTGACACGTGGGCATTGGCGGCTTTGCCTTCAAGCCACTCCTTTGATTTGGGCACCTTCGGACCTCGTTTGCTTTTGGCGACGGTTTTTGGCGGGACGTTTCTGGCCAGCGCCAGCAAGTGCTGAGCCAGCCCTCCTGCGCGGATTGGGATGGATAAGTGCTCTGGCGGCAAGGCAATCTGCATGCCCTCGTAACCGCTGCGTACCTGCACCGTCAGGTGAAAAATCGACGCTTCCCAGTCTTCTGACTGAGTCTGGCAGTGAGCCCGTTCAACGCTGCGCTTAAGCACGGACAAAACGTTGTAAGCCAACACAGCGGACGCAAAACCCAGCAGCGCGGCCTTGGGGTTGCCCAAGGTTTCGATCTCGCTGTCCAGCACCGACTCCAGACGCTGGAACATCCCTTCGATGCTCCAGCGCCGACGGTACAAATCGGCGATTTGCTCCGCGCTGATGGTGGCGGGCAAGTTGCTCCAGAACAGCAGCGTGGTGTCGCCGGATTCGGTGGGTTTTTGCAGGTTCAGTTCGACACGCCGCCACTGGCGTCCACCTTTTACTTCGATGGTTTGTTCGCGCACGCTGCCTGTCGCGACTGCGGCAGGCTCCTGCCACTCACTTTCCTTGAGCACGCGCGGATGCTTGCTTTGTTCGCGAATAATGAATGAAGCGCCGGTATCTTCGCAGGCCTCCATGACAGGGAGCGTGCAATAGAGTCGATCCGCCATCCACAACTGGCCCGCACTGGCCTTTTCCAGCAAGGGCAGCACGCTGACGCGCTCGCTGGCATAGGCATCTTCACAGGGCTGAAGGTCGACGACCTGGTCGA